>DASWOO010000174.1:0-5637 GCA_036404335.1 Kofleriaceae bacterium | reverse complement strand
GGTCGGCGTGTACGGCAACCTCGACCCGCAGATCGAGGCCGAGGCGCTCGACCAGCTCGGCCTGGTCGGCGAGACCGTCGCGACCCAGATCGTCGCGCGCGACCGCCACGCCGAGGTCCTGTGCGCGCTGGCGATGCTCGGCACCGCGATCGAGCAGATCGCGCTCGGCGTTCGCCACTGGCAGCGCACCGAGGTCGGTGAAGCGGAGGAGGGCTTCGGCAAGGGCCAGAAGGGCAGCTCGGCCATGCCCCACAAGAAGAACCCGATCCTCAGCGAGAACCTGTGCGGCCTGGCGCGCCTGCTGCGGTCGTATGCCCAGGCCGGGTTCGAGGACGTCGCGCTGTGGCACGAGCGCGACATCTCGCACTCGAGCGTCGAGCGCGTCGCGCTGCCCGACGCGACGATCCTGTCGGACTTCATGGTCGCCCGCACCACCACGCTGATCGAGGGCCTGGTCGTCCATCCCAGCCGGATGCGCGCCAACCTCGACCGCACCGGTGGCCTGTACTTCTCCGAGGCCGTGCTGCTCGCGCTGGTCAAGACCGGGCTGCCGCGCCAGGGCGCGTACGTCATGGTCCAGCGCGCGGCGATGGCGGCGATCGGCGAGGCCGCGGCCGAGGGCCTGGTCGGCGCCAAGCCCGGCCGGTTCCGCGCGCTGCTCGGCGCCGACCCCGAGGTCGCGTCGCGGCTCGACACCGCGCAGCTCGACGCGCTGTTCGACCTCGACCATCACCTGCGCCACGCGCCGGCGATCCTCGAGCGCGCGCTCGGGAGGGCGTGATGACCGCCTCCCGCGACGACGTCCTGCACGCCCAGCTCGGCCATACGCTCGACGCCACGCCGTACACCACGGTGCGCGGCGAGCGGCTCGAGCGCTATGACGGCAAGGTCCGCGACTGCTTCATCGATCCCCGGCGGCACGAGCGGATCATCATCGTCACCGATCGGTTGAGCGCGTTCGACGCCGTGGTCGGGACGATCCCGTTCAAGGGCCAGGTGCTGAACCAGCTCGCGCAGTTCTGGTTCGCGCAGACCGCGTCGATCGCCGCCAACCACATGCTGCGCGTGCCCGATCCGAACGTGATGATCGCGCGCGAGTGCGAGCCGCTGCCGGTCGAGCTGGTGATGCGCGCGTACCTGACCGGCGTGACGTCGACGTCGATCTGGAAGGCCTACGAGGCCGGCGCGCGGACGTTCTGCGGCCACGCGCTGCCCGAGGGCATGCGCAAGAACCAGCCGCTGCCCGCGCCGATCCTGACGCCCTCGACCAAGGCGGCCAAGGGCGATCACGACGTGTCGGTGTCGCGCGACGAGCTGCTGGCGATGGGCCGGATCTCGCCGGCGCTGTTCGACCAGGCGGCTCAGCTGGCGGCCCGGCTGTTCGCCGAGGGCCAGCGCCACGCCGCGGCGCGCGGGCTGATCCTGGCCGACACCAAGTACGAGCTCGGCCTCGATCGCAGCCGACCCGAGGGTGACCAGCTGGTGGTGATCGACGAGATCCACACGCCGGACTCGTCGCGCTACTGGTACGCCGACGACTACCAGGCCCGGTTCGAGCGCGGCGAGGAGCCGCGCAGCCTCGATAAGGAGTACGTCCGGCGCTGGCTGGCCAACGAGGCGAAGTGGTCGGGCGACGGCCCGCCGCCGGTGATGCCGGCCGAGGTCCGGATCGAGGCCGCGCGCCGCTACATCGCGTCGTACGAGCTGGTCACGGGCCAGACGTTCGTGCCCGACACCCGCGAGCCGATCGCGCGGATCGCCGCGGCGATCTCGGCGGCCTCCGACGCCAGCCACGAGGCCGGTTGATGCTGATCCTGCGCGGCCGGTCGGCGCTGAGCCAGGCCCGCCTGGCGCGCGCGCTCGCGGCCGGGCGCGCGGCGTGCCCGGGCCTGCGCGGCCTCGAGGGCCGGTGGATCCACCTGGTCGTCGCGTCGCGCACGCTGACCGCCGACGAGGCCGCCCAGCTCGACCGGATGCTGGCCTACGGCCCGGCCGACGACGGCCTGTCGGTGCACCCGGCCGGCTCGATCGAGACCATGACGTTCCACGTCGCGCCGCGGATCGGCACGACCTCGCCGTGGTCGTCCAAGGCGACCGACATCGCACACGTCTGCGGCCTGACCGCGATCACGCGGATCGAGCGCTGTGTCGGCTACGTCGCGACCGGCACCAAGCTGTCGGTCCGCGCGCTCGGCGCCGCGCTCGCCGATCGGATGACCGAGAGCGTGATCGTCCGCGACGGCGAGCTGGCCCAGCTGTTCGCGCACGGCGCGCCGCGGCCGCTCGCGACGGTCGCGCTTGGCGCGGATCGCCCCGTCGCGATCGGCGTCCTGACCTCGGCAAGCAGCCGGCTCGGCCTGGCGCTGGCGGCCGACGAGATCGCGTACCTGGTGGATCGCTACGCCGAGCTCGGCCGCGACCCGACCGACGTCGAGCTGATGATGTTCGCCCAGGCCAACAGCGAGCATTGCCGGCACAAGATCTTCAACGCCGAGTTCCACGTCGGCGGCGCCGCGCAGCCCGCGTCGCTGTTCCAGCTGATCAAGCGCTCGACCCAGGCCTCGCCCGACGGCGTGCTGTCGGCCTATCACGACAACGCCGCGGTGGTGGAGGGCCACGCCGCCGAGCGCGTGTTCCCCGACGCCGACGGCGTGTACCGCGGCCACCACGAGCCGTCGCACATCCTCGGCAAGGTCGAGACCCACAACCACCCGACGGCGATCTCGCCGTTCCCCGGCGCCGCGACCGGCTCGGGCGGCGAGATCCGCGACGAGGGCGCGACCGGCCGCGGCGGCAAGCCCAAGGCGGGCCTCGTCGGGTTCACCGTGTCCGACCTGCGGATCCCCGGCGCGCTCGAGCCCTGGGAGCCCGCGGCCGAGCGCTGGATCGGCGCGCCGTCGCGGATCGCGCCCGCGCTCGAGATCATGACCGACGGGCCGCTCGGCGGCGCCGCGTTCAACAACGAGTTCGGCCGGCCGGCGATCCTCGGCTACTTCCGCACGTTCGAGTCGACCGCGGCCGGCGACCCGGCGGGCACCGCGCGCGGCTACCACAAGCCGGTCATGCTCGCCGGCGGCATCGGCGCGATCCGGCCGGGCCACGTCGCCAAGGCGCCGGTCCCGGCGGGCGCGGCGCTGATCGTGCTCGGCGGCCCGGCGTTCCTGATCGGCCTGGGCGGCGGCGCGGCGTCGTCGCTGGCGCAGGGCGCGTCGGCCGAAGATCTCGACTTCGCCTCGGTCCAGCGCGACAACCCCGAGGTCCAGCGCCGCTGCCAGGAGGTCATCGACCGGTGCTGGGCGCTGGGCGACCGCAACCCGATCCTGTCGATCCACGATGTCGGCGCCGGCGGGCTGTCGAACGCCTTGCCCGAGATCGTGCACGACGCCGGCCTCGGCGCCCGGCTGTCGCTGCGCGCGATCCCGACCGGCGAGCCCGATCTGTCGCCGCTCGAGCTGTGGTGCAACGAGTCGCAGGAGCGCTACGTGCTCGCCGTCGACCCGGCGCGCGTCGGCGAGCTCGCCGAGCTGTGCGCCCGCGAGCGCGCGCCGTGGGCGCAGGTCGGCATCGCGACGGCCGACGGCCAGCTGGTACTCGAGGACGATCGGGCGATCTCGGGCGCGACGCCGATCGACATGCCGCTGGAGATGCTGCTCGGCAAGCCGCCGCGGATGACGCGCCACGCCGAGCCGATCGCGCCGCCGCGCGCCGCGCTGGACCTCGCCGGCGCCACGATCGCCGACGCGCTCGACCGCGTGCTCGGGTTGCCGGCGGTGGCGGACAAGTCGTTCCTGGTCACGATCGGCGATCGCACCGTCGGTGGCCTGGTCGCGCGCGACCCGATGGTCGGCCGGTTCCAGGTCCCGGTCGCCGACTGCGCGCTGACCCTGGCGGGCTTCGACACGGCGGCGGGCGAGGTCATGGCGATCGGCGAGCGGCCGCCGATCGCGCTGCTCGACGCCGCGGCCGCGTCGCGCATGGCGATCGCCGAGGCGATCACCAACCTCGCGGCGGCGCCGATCGGCCCGCTGTCGCGCATCAAGCTGTCGTGCAACTGGATGGCCGCGGCCGGTCACCCCGGCGAGGACGCGCGGCTGTACGACGCCGTGCGCGCGGCCAGCGAGCTCGCGATCGCGCTCGGCGTCGCGATCCCGGTCGGCAAGGACTCGATGTCGATGCGGACGATGTGGAGCCCCGACGGCGGGCCCCGCGCCGTGGTCTCGCCGGTCACGCTGATCGCCACCGCGTTCGGCCCGGTCAACGACGTCCGGCTGGCGGTGACGCCCGAGCTGCGCGGCGGCGGCCGCCAGCTGCTGCTGATCGACCTCGGCGACGGCCAGCACCGGCTCGGCGGCTCGTGCCTGGCGCAGGTCTACGGCCAGCTCGGCGACGCGCCGCCCGATCTCGACGACCCGCACGTGCTCGGCCGGAGCTACGCCGCGCTGCAGGCGCTGGTCGCCGAGCGGAAGCTCGCCGCGTATCACGACCGGTCCGATGGCGGGCTGATCGTCACCGCGCTCGAGATGGCGTTCGCCGCCGGCCTGGGCCTCGAGCTCGACGTCTCGGCGGTCGCGGCCGATCCGGTCGCGGCGCTGTTCAGCGAGGAGCTGGGCGCGATCGTCGAGGTCGAGGCGGCCGACGTGGACCACGTCCGCCGCCAGCTGACCGCCGCCGGCGCGATCGTCCACGCGGTCGGCCATGCCGCCGAGGGCGACGCGATCCACGTCCGCCACGGCGGCACGTCGATCGTCCGCGCGACGCGCAGCCAGCTGCGCGCCCGCTGGTCGCATGTCTCGCACCAGATCGCGCTGCGCCGCGACGATCCGGCCTGCGCCGCCGAGGAGCACGCCGCGCGGCTCGACCCCGACGAGCTCGGCCTGGTCCCGCACCTGACGTTCGATCCCACGGCCGCCCCGGCGGTACATCGCGGCGCGCGGCCGCGCGTCGCGATCCTGCGCGAGCAGGGCGTCAACGGCCACGTCGAGATGGCGGCGGCGTTCACCCGCGCCGGCTTCGACGCGGTCGACGTCCACATGACCGACCTGGTCGACGGCCGCCGCGATCTGGCCGACTGCCGCGGCGTGGTCGCGTGCGGCGGGTTCTCGTTCGGCGACGTGTTCGGCGCCGGCCGCGGCTGGGCCGCGACGTTCCGCTACAACGCCCGCGCGCGCGACGCGCTCGCCCGGTTCACGTCGCGCACGGACACGTTCGCGCTCGGCGTGTGCAACGGCTGCCAGGCGTTCGCCGACCTCGCCGATCAGCTGCCCGGCGCGGCGAGCTGGCCGCGGTTCGTCCGCAACCGCTCGGAGAAGTTCGAGGCCCGGCTGCCGCTGCTGCAGATCGAGGCCGGCCCATCGATCCTGCTCCGCGGCATGGCCGGCTCGCGCATCCCGGTGGCGATCGCGCACGGCGAGGGCAGGGCGGAGCTGTCGCCCGATCAGCTGACCGCGCTCGAGGCCTCGGGGCTGATCGCCGCGCGCTACGTCGACGGCCGTGGCGCGGTCGCCACGCGCTATCCGGCCAACCCCAATGGCTCGCCCAACGGCATCGCCGCGCTGACCTCGACCGATGGCCGGATCACGATCCTGATGCCGCACCCCGAGCGCGTGTTCCGCACCGCCCAGCTGTCCTGGCACCCGC
>DASWOO010000173.1:0-4844 GCA_036404335.1 Kofleriaceae bacterium | reverse complement strand
TCGAACGCGCGGCCGGCCTCGTCGCGGGTCGGCTCGCCGGTCAGCACCAGGATCGGCAGCGGCGCCTTGGCCATCAGGTACGACACCAGGTCGAGGCCCGACATGCCCGGCATCCGCAGGTCGATCGTCGCGACGTGCGGCTTGAGCCGCGTGATCACGTCGATCGCGGCGTCGCCGTCGGCCGCCTCGCCCACGACCTCGAGATCGCCATCGGCCTCCAGCCAGTCGCGCAGCAGGTGTCGAGCGATGGGCGAGTCGTCGACGACGACGGCTCGTCGTTTCACGCGCCGATCTCCACGAACCGCTTCACGGTCTCGAGCAGGTGGGCGTTCTCGAACTCCGACTTGACGATCAGCGCATCGGCGCCGAGCGCGGCGGCCATCGCGCGGTCCGACACCGTGCCGCGCGTCGTCACCATCACGACCGGGATCCGCTCGGGCCGCTCGCGCAGCTGGCGCAGCAGCTCGAAGCCGTCCATCACCGGCATCTCGACGTCGCACACGATCAGATCGGCCGCGCGCTCGTTGAGCGCCTGCAGCGCCTGCGCGCCATCGCCGGCCGACCGGACGTCGAGCCCGACGCTCGACAGCAGCTCGGTCAGCAGATCGCGCACGATCGGCGAGTCGTCGACCACCAGCACCCGGCGCTTGCCGCGCTGCGAGGTCGGCGTCCGCATCAGATCGGCCGCGCGCCGCGGATGCGCGAGCAGCTGATCGAGGCTGATCACCAGCACGAGCCGGCCGTCGTCGAGCGTGCCCGACGCGGCGAACGGCCCGAGCGCGGCGACCGCCGAGTCGACCGGCACGCGCAGCATCTCGAGATCGCCGACGATGTCGGGCAGCGAGATCGCCCAGCGCTTGCCGCTGTGGCTGACGATCGCCGCGCGCGTGCTCTCGGCGTCGCCGCGGAACAGCGGCATCGGCAGGAACGGGATGCCCTCGCCCTCGTAGCGCAGCAGCGACGTGTTGCCGACGGCCTCGATCATGCCTCCGCCGATCGGTACCACGGCCTCGACGTCGCGCGCCGGCAACGCGCACAGCGCTCCGCCGACATCCGCGATGAGCACGCGCTCACGGAACACCGTCGAAGGGATGTGGATCGCGAACCGGGTGCCGGCCCCGGGCTTGCTCGACACCGTGACCCGGCCGCCGATCGCCATCAGCCGGCGGCGCACCGCATCGAGCCCAACCCCGCGTCCCGACAGGTCGGTCGTGTCGCGCCGGGTCGAGAACCCGTGCATGAACAGCAGCTCGTGAGCCGTCTCTTCGGAGATGATCGACGCCGGCTCGGCGAGCCCGCGCATGATCGCGGCCTGGCGCACGGCGGCGAGATCCACCCCCCGGCCGTCATCTGCGACGCTGATCACGACGTGATCGCCGCGACCCTCGGCCGACAGCGCGATCTCGGCCGGCTCCGGCTTGCCGCGGCGCTCGGACGCCATCTCGATGCCGTGATCGACCGCGTTGCGCACCAGGTGGAGCAGCGGCTCGCGGACCTCGTCGAGCAGGTGGCGCTCGACCATCGCGCCGCCGTCGTCGATCCGGACCTTGAGCTCCTTGCCCTGAGCCCGCGCCAGCTCGAGCGCGTGATCGCCCAGCTCGGCCAGCGTCTGGTGGACGGGCGACAGCCGCAGCGCCCACGCCGACGACACGATCTCGTCGAGGTCGGCGCGCAGCCGCTCGACGTCGTGCATGACGTCGCGCGACGGGCCCATCAGCTTGCGCAGCGTGGCGTGGATCCGGCCGAGATCGGCGTGCATCGCGGACAGCCGCTCGCACACCATGTCGACGTCGTGCGCGTTGACGTGGATCCAGCGCGACGGCTCCTCCGGCGTCGCGGCCGCGCGCGGGGCGGCGGGCGCCGGCTCACCGGCGGGAGCCTGGGCCGGCAGCTGCGACAGCGTCGTGCCCGGCGCGAAGCCCTTGCCCGATTTGGCCGCAGCCGCGGGTGCAGGCGCGGGTGCCGGCACCTTGAGCGACGGGATGATCGGCATGCCCCTGGGCGGCGTGCCGCTGGCCTTGGTCGGGGCCGCCGGCGCGGCGGGCGCGGGCGCGGCCGGCGCCTCGCCCCAGCCACCATCGACCTCGTCCGGCACCGGGGGCGGCGGCGCGACCGGCTCGGCCGGCGTCTGCAGCACGGCGATCACGGCCGCCATGTTCTCGTCGATCACCGAGCGCTCGCTGGTCTCGTCGCGCAGCGCGATCTTGACCGCCTCGAGCGCCGTGGCCAGCGCGCGGGTCGCGTCCTCCATCCCGCGCGGATCCTGGAGCCGCTCCTCGCAGGCGTGCGCGACCTTGCCGATCGACACCAGGCCGAGCAGGTGCGAGTCGCCCTTCAGCGTGTGCAGCTCGCGGCGGATCTCGGCCAGCGCCTCGGCGTTTCCCGCCGCGACGTCGGGCAGCTTGTTGCGGATCGCGCGGATGCGATCGAGCGACAGCACCCGATAGCGCGCGATCAGCGCTTCGCGGCGCGAGCTCACGCGGGGGGGGTCTCGATGCGGAAGGCCCGCACCAGGCTCGATAGATTGTCCGCCTGGCTCTTGAGTTGCTCCGCCGACGCACGGGTCTGCGCCATCGCCGCGACCGACTGGGTCAAGGTCTCGGCGATCTCGCGCACGCTCTGCAGCACCTGCTCGGTGCCGCTGCGCTGCTGCTGCGTGACCAGCGTGATCTGGCGCGCGGCGTCGGTCGTGCTCGCCGCCAGCTTCTTGCTGTTCTCGGTCGCCATCATCGTCGAGCTGCCCGAGGCCCGGATGTCGCCGACCAGCGAGCGCACGTCGTGGACCGAGGTCATCACGCGCTCGGCCAGCCGCCGCATCTCGCCGGCGACCAGGCCGAAGCCACGCCCGGCCTCGCCCGCGCGGCTGGCCTCGAGCGCGCCGTTGAGCGCGAGCAGGTCGCTGCGATCGGAGATGTCGCGGATGGTCTCGAGGATCTCGCCGATCCGGCCGGCGTGGTTGGTCAGGTCACCGATCCGGACCACCATGCGATCGGTGGTCTCCAGCGTGCGCTCGGCGTTGGACAGCACGCCGCGCACCGACTCGGACACGTGGGCCGCCGCTTCGAACAGCGACTCCATGGTCTGGCGGATCTCGACCATCGCGGTCGACTGCGACGCGGCCGCGGCCTCCTGCTCCTGCGACGCGGCGTAGATCTCGGTCGCCGCCGCGGCGAGCAGCACGGAGGTCTCGTGGATCTGTCGGACGATCCGGCCGAGGCTGTCGATCATCGCGCGGAACGCGACCGCGACGTCGCCCTCGCCGGCGAGCCGGATCTCGAGGTCGCCCTTGGCGAGCGCGCCGGCGGCCGAGCCGAGGTCGCGCAGGGTCTCGACCAGGTCGTTGAACCGGCCGGCGAGCGCGCCGGTCTCGTCGTTGTGCAGCACGGTGACCGCCGAGACCTCGTCGAGCTTGCCGACCTCGGTGATCTGCTGCACCGCGCGGGTCATCTCTTCGAGCGGCGCGACCACGTTGCGGGCGAGCAGGAACGCCGCCATCAGGCCCCAGCAGATCACGACGCCGAAGAACGCGAGCAGCGTCCAGACCATCGAGGTCGAGACCCACTCGGTGACCGGCACGGCGACGACGGCGATCATGCCGTTGGCGGCCGCGGCCCGCGCCGCGACCTTGGTGTCGTGGCGGCTCTCGGCGGTCTCGACCGGGCGGCGCCGCGCGGCGTCGATCGGCCGGTGCGCCCATTGATCGATCGGCAGCGCGGTCATCGCCTTGCCGGTGACCCGGGTGCCGTCGGCGGACGTCACCATGACCTCGCGGCCCGCGCCGGCCGCGGCGTCGGTCAGCCGCTGGACCTGGGCGACGTCGGTGGCGGGCACCGCGCCGACCTGGTGCGCCAGCTCGAGCGCGGCGAGCGACGCGTCGCTCTGGGCCACGGCCGCCTCGCGCTCGGCCTCGGCGGCGAGCGAGGTCGCCGCGAGCCACACCGGGCCGGCCAGGCCGATGCACGAGATCATCACGATCAGCCGGAGCCGCAGCGAGCTCTTGTCGCGGTGCAGGCGGATCCCGGCCTTGGTCGACAGCGCGAACAGCCGGCGCGCCGCGCTGTCGAGCAGCAGCGACGCCAGCGGCGCGGTGAACGGCACCGAGGCGAGCAGGACCGCGATGCCCATCAGGAACGCGGTCAGGATCGCGTGCGGGCCGATGCCGGCGTTGTACGGGTTGACCAGCAGCAGCACGAGACAGCCGATCACCAGCTGGGCGAGCCACAGGCTGCCGATCCAGCTGGTCAGCTGGATCGGCGCGCGCCGGATCTGGCCGTCGATCTCCCGGACCTCGCGCGACTCGGGCATGGCCGAGGTCGACTCGAGCCAGCGGTTGATCGGCCCGAACATGCGCTCGAACAGCACGAGGTGCACGAACAGGTTGCGGAGCAGGCCGACGCCCAGGACGACGCCGTACGAGTACCAGAAGTCCTCGACCTCCAGCCCCTTGACCAGCGCGAGCGGGATCAACAGCGAGAACATCACATCGAACGGCAGGTAGATCAGCCGGAAACGAGTCACGAGCGACTTAGGCATGGTTCCTCTTCGAGACCTGGCCCCGTGGGGGCGGCGAGGTCGTGACGGGCGGGGCGAGCGGCGTCAGCGCGACCGCCGAGAGCGCGAGGGGATCGATGACGAGCGAGAGCGTGTGGTGGGCGGCGCTATCGGCGATCGCGCCGGGCGTGGTGACCTGCTGCGCGCCCACGGCGATGATCGCGGTGAACGCGGCGATCCCGGTCAGCTCGGGCGGCAGGAGCAGCACGTCGCCGGCGTCGACGTCGGCGATCTGGATCGCGCCGGCGGCGATCACCGCCAGGTCGCGGTCGTGCTCGCCGTGCAGCACGATC
>DASWOO010000172.1:0-9168 GCA_036404335.1 Kofleriaceae bacterium | reverse complement strand
CGGCTGCCAGGCCTCGAGGCCGAGCTGCTGCGCGGCGGCGAGCTCGTCGGGCGACGTCCAGTACGGCTGGGCCATCGCCTCGGTCAGCGCCGTGGGCCCCGAGGGCAGCGGCTCTGGCTTGGGCGCCGGCGCAGTCACCGTCGCCGTGGACGCAGCCGCCGGGCGCGGCGTCGTCGGCTTGTGCGCATCGTCACCCGAACAACCGAGCGCGATCAGGAGCAGGAGAGGCAAGCGCCGCATCGGGCGAGCCTAGCAACGCAGATCGCGGCCGTCTAATTTCTCGAGGCTAGGCCCGGCCGCCGATCCAGTTGGCGATCGCCTCGAGCGTGGCGCCGTTGGCCCCGAGCTCGCGCGCGATGCCGCGCGCCTCGTCGCACAGGGTCCGCATCCGCTGGGCCGCGACCTCGGCCAGCTCGGTCAGCTCGGCGTCGTCGCGATCGTCGGCGTGCTGGAACGCGATGCCGATCGCCATGCCGTAGCGGCCCAGCCGCGCGCAGATCTCGGGCGCCGCGCCGGCGGAGATCGCGCCGAGCTCGGCCGCCGCGGCGAACAGCGCGCCGGTCTTGGCCGCGTGCAGCCGCTCGACCGCCTCGATGTCGCGCAGCCCCTCGGGCGGCGTGGTCAGATCGATCGCCTGGCCGGCGAGCAGCTCGCGGCCGCCGGTGCGCTGCGCCAGCACGCGGACCGCGTCGGCCGCGCGGGTGCCGAGCTCGGCGAGCGCGGCGAACGCCTCGGTCAACAGGCCATCGCCGGCGAGGATCGCGATCGCCTCGTCGAACGCGATGTGCACCGTCGGCCGGCCGCGCCGGGTGTCGTCGTCATCCATCGCCGGCAGATCATCGTGGACCAGCGTGTAGGCGTGCAGCATCTCGATCGCCGCCGCCGCCGGCAGCGCCAGCGCGCGCGAGCCGCCGAGCGCCTCGGCCGCCGCGACCAGCACGCACGGCCGCAGCCGCTTGCCCGGCCCGGTCGCCGCGTAGTGCATGGCCTCGATCAGCCGGCCGGGATCATCGGCGGGCGGGGTCAGCCGGCGGTCGAGCTCGGCGTCGATCCACACGCGGATCTCGTCGAGGAACCGGAGCAGCTCGGGCGGGGCGCTCGAGGGCGCGAGCGTGGCGTTCTCGGCAGAAGCAACAGGAGCGTCGGTCGTCACGGCTGGCATCCTAGCCCGTGCGATCTCGGCCGGCTCGCGCTATGGATTCGATTCGTCGAAAGGCGCGACTTCCACACCGCCCGATGCGCTGATCAAGATCTCGACCCGCTTCTCCGCGGTCGCGAGCAAGGTCTGGCCGCGGCGCGCGAGCTGCACGCCTTCTTCATAGATGACCAGCGATTGCTCGAGCGACAGCTCGCCCGACTCGAGCCGCATCACGACCTCGCGCAATCGCACGAGGATCTGGTCGAACCCGAGCTCGGGTGCACCCGCGTCCGCCATGGCGACGCACAGTAGCGAACGCAAAATGAAAAGTCGATCGGTCGGGATCGCTTGACGCACCGCCTACTTGCGGGGAAGCTGACCCCGAGATGGCCGAGCGCTCAGAATTCCGACCGGACGATACCGGCGAGCTCAAGGAGCGCTGGCGCGCCTACGTCCAGGAACATCGGCTCAACGTCACCGAGCAGCGCGAGGCGATCGTCGAGCAGTTCCTGCGCACGCGCGAGCACATCTCGATCGACGAGCTGCTGGTCAAGGTCCGCAAGCGCCACCCCAAGGTCGGCTACGCCACGGTCTATCGCACGCTCAAGCTCCTGGTCGATAGCGGCCTCGCGGTCGAGCGCCAGTTCGGCGATGGCCAGGCCCGCTACGAGGTCGTCGGAGAGCACCACGATCACCTGATCTGCGTGAAGTGCGGACTGATTCTCGAGTTCGAGGACGACGAGATCGAGCGCCTGCAGGACAAGATCGCGGCGCGGCTCGGCGGCTTCACCGTGCTGCGCCATCGCCACGAGCTGTACGGCCTGTGCCCCAAGGCGGCGGGTCAGGCCGGCGGCGCGTGTCCCAAAGACGACGCCAAGCGCAACAGCTGAGCGCGTAGCAGCTTCAATTGCGCTGACCAGCGGATTGTCGTCTAGCTTCGCCGGACGCGCGGCTATGGTGCGGCCACCATGGTGCAGTACGCCGACAAGCAAACCAACGGTCCCGCGTCCGGCCCGGGCACGGCGGGCCCGACGTCGCCAGGGCCCGGCAAGTCCACGCTCGTCGGCCAGATCCAGCCGCCCGTCGAGTCGAGCGGGGGCACGGGCGGCCCGACGCCGCTCGCGCGCGTGCAGGCCGCCGCCGGCGCCAAGGACCTGGCCGCGGTCGTCGCGATCCAGGTCGAGCTCGTCAACCAGCTCGTGCAGCAGGCGGAGACGCCGCCCAAGGATCTGCGCGACGGCATCGCGTTCGCGCGGACCTGGACGATGGACCAGATCGCGGCGATCCGCGACAAGTACGCGCCGCAGGTGACGACCGCCTCGGCGACGACCGCGCAGGCGGGCACCGACAACGCCGCGGCGGTCGAGGCGATCGAGGTCCAGGAAGACCGGGAGTGCACGCCGTACCTCGACGCGCTGCTCAAGGGCGACCCGCAGTACCGCTATCTCCACTTCAACACCGAGGTGCAGGACAAGGTGTTCGCCGCGGTCCGCCTGCACTCGGCGCGGCGCGGGCTGACCGGCGTCGGCGAGAAGGGCCACCGCGCCGAGGCCGAGACCGAGGCGCGCGACCTGGGCGGCCTGAAGACGGGCTCGTGGTGCGGCGTGTTCGCGTACGCGCAGGCGGCCAAGGGCGGCGGCATGGATCCGCACTGGCACGCGCAGATGCAGGGCGAAGGCGGCATCCGGTCCGCGCTCGGCTACTTCGGCACCCAGAACATCTGGGTCTGGGCGGCCGATCACTGGGAGTCGCTCAAGCAGTATCACCAGAGCCGCGGCGCGCTGCGCTACTACGAGGTGCTCGGCGCCGGCCTGCCCGCGCGCACGGTGCAGCCCGGCGACCTCGCGCTGCTCGATCGCG
The DNA here is from genome assembly GCA_036404335.1 of Kofleriaceae bacterium. Lineage (GTDB taxonomy): Bacteria > Myxococcota_A > Polyangia > Haliangiales > Haliangiaceae > JABFXX01. The sequence continues at coordinate 6,170 of DASWOO010000172.1, read as the reverse complement.
ACTTCGGCCTCGACCCCGATCACATCATGACCGTGGCGTCGTTCGACGGCCGCTACCTCTACACGATCGGCGGCAACCAGGGCACCGCGAAGCTCGACGACGAGTCCGGCGTCAGCCGCAGCGGGCCGTTCGACCTCTCGAAGCAGCCCGCGCCCAACGACGTCACCGAGTGGACCACGGGCCCCGACGGCAAGCCGGTCAAGGGCCGGCAGAAGGACGCGGTCAAGAACGTCCGGATCCACGGCATCGGTCGCTGGTCGATCGTCGACTACGAGACCCACGTCTACATGACGAGCGACAAGCTGCCGACCGGGCGGCCCGCCGCCGCGGAGATGAACAAGGCGCAGACTGGCGCCGGGACCTGAGCCGCGCTTATTAGATGTTGTCGCAGAACGTGCCGAGGAACGTGTAGATCCCGAGGTCCTTGAAGATGACCGCGGAGTTGACGTCGGTGTCGAGGAACACCAGCTCGGTCCGCTTCTCGCCCTTGACCCAGAGCGTGGTGTCCTTGTTGGTCTCGGTGGCCGCGCGGACCAGCCGGAGGTCGCCGCTCTTGGTCGAGAACACGTCGCCGGCGCTGTCGCTCGCGACGTCGGTCAGCGGCATCTGCTTCATCGCGCCCTTGCGGCCGACGAACACGCGGTAGCCCTTGCCGCCGTACGCCTTGGCGATCCGGTCGACGTAGTAGTAGACGCCGCTGTCGTCGCGCGCGAGCAGGTGCGGGACGCGGATGATCGCCGAGGTCATGAACGCCGACTTGTCGACAACCGCCTTGGCGCGGTCGCCGGACAGCTCGGTGAGCGCGGTATCATTGTTCTCGCCGCACTCGCGCTTGGTCGTGCCATCCTTCTTGTGGCTCAGCTCGCCGAGGTGCGCGCCGTAGCCGACGCGCGGCGCCCAGGTGCCGTAGCTCCAGCCGCCGTCGCCGTCGGTGCCGCTCGAGATGATGTGCTGCTCGTACAGCGTCTTGGCGTTCGGGCCGTAGAACACCTTGGCGTCCTCGCCCTTGAAGATGACGTAGACGCCGCCCTGCGGATCGGTCAGCACGACCGCGTTGGCCTTGTCCTTGTCCTTGAGCTCCGCCGGCTTGACCGCGGGGTCGGCGGCGGCCGTGGTCGCCAGCGCCGCGACCACGGCCGGAACAATGATCGATCGGACCCAACCTCGTGCATGCATCGGTGTCTCATTATACGCTGCAGGCAATGGCGAATTCACCCGGGCGGGCGAGCGTCGACGTCGGGTCGGTGATCGCTGATACATATACATTGGAGGCCCTGCTAGGACGCGGCGGCATGGGCGCTGTATTCCTGGCAAGTCACCGGCGGCTCGCGGGCAAGCAGGTCGCGATCAAGATCCTCCATACCGAGATCGAGGACGCCGACATCGTCGCGCGCTTCAAGCGCGAGGCCGAGATCGCCGCCAAGCTCAACCACCCCAACATCGTCGGGGTCGTCGACTACAACGTCTCGCCCGACGGCATGCCGTACCTCGTGCTCGACTACCTCGAGGGCGAGACCCTGGCCCAGCGGATCGCGCGCGGGCCGATGCCGCTCGATCAGGTGCTGTCGATCCTGCGCCAGATCGGCTCGGCGCTCGCCGCCGCGCACCGCGCCGGCATCGTGCATCGCGATCTCAAGCCGCAGAACATCTTCCTGGTGCCGACCGAGATCGACAGCCGCTGGGTCGAGATCGCCAAGGTCCTCGACTTCGGGATCTCGAAGATCCGCGGCTCGCAGACGGTGAAGACCCAGGACTCGACCCTGCTCGGCACGCCGCAGTACATGGCGCCCGAGCAGGCGACCGGCCAGCACGCGCTGATCGACGAGCGCACCGACGAGTTCGCGCTGGGCGCGATCGTCTACGAGATGCTGTCGGGCCAGCCGGCGTTCTCGGGCGCGTCGATCCCCGAGGTCGTGTTCAAGGTCGTCTACGACCTCCCGGTGCCGCTCGGCCAGGTCGCGCCCGGGACGCCGGCGGCGATCATCGCCGCGGTCGACAAGGCGATGGCCAAGCCGCCCGAGGATCGGTTCGCGACCGTGACGTTGTTCGTCGAGGCGGTGACCGGCCAGCCGCTGACGGTGACGCGCGGCGTGTTCGCGGCGCCGGTGTCGGGCCACGAGTCGCCGAGCGGCTCGGGCCGCCGGGTGACAACGCGCGAAGCGTTCGACCAGACGATGGGCCCCGCGCCGTCGGTGGCGCCGATGGCGCAGGGCACGGCCAACAAGCGGATCCCGGCGAGCACGGCGAACACCGCGCTCGCCACGCCGGTCCCGAGCACGGTGGCGGGCCACGCGCCCGGCACGCCGGTGTCGATCGCGCCGGCGCCAGGGCCGGCGCGATCGCGGCCGATCCGGCTGTTCATCGCCATCGCGCTCGCCGCCGCGGCGGCCGCGGTGCTCGCCGTGGTCGTGTTGCAGCGCCCGCCGGCCCGGACCGTGCAGACCGCGCCGGTACCGGCGTCGCTGCCCGCGGGCGGGCCCGGCTCGGCGGTCGCCACCCCGCCGCCCGTGCCGACGCAGCCGCCGCAGCCGCCGCAACCGCCGACGCCGCAGCAGCCGGCCGGCTCCGCGGCGCCGCCGCCGACCGCCGGCACCGGCGTGGTCACCGCGCCCCCGCCGCCGACCGCGCCCGACAGGCCGCGCGGCAGGCCGGCGCACACGCCCGTCGCCACCGGTGCGCCCGCGCCGGCGGAGGACGACGGCGACGACGACACCCGCGACAAGCTGCAGCATGCGCGCGCCGCGCTGCAAGGCCACCACTACGCGGACGCCGAGCAACTCGCCAACGCGGTGCTCAACTCGCCCGCCGGCCCGCGCGCCCGCGCCAGCGCGCACCTGATCCGCGGCATGACGGTCTGCGAATCGCGCGTCGATCAGGAGGCGGCGCAGATCGACCTGCGCGCGCTCCAGGGTTTCCCGGCGATGCGCAGCCGGCTGTTCAGCCTGTGCAAGAGCCGCGGCGTGCTCCAGTAGCCGCGCGGCGCCGGGCTCAGATCACTCTTTGATCTGCTGGGCGAGGTAGTTCTGCTCGCCGATCTGTTTCATCAGCTCGAGCTGGGTCTCGAGCCAGTCGGTGTGCTCCTCTTCGCTGACGAGGATCCTGGTGAACAGATCCTCGCTCGCGTTGTCGCCCACCCGGCGCGTGGCCTCGATGCCCTGGTTCAGGAACGCGATCGCCGCGTACTCGAGCTGCAGGTCGCTCTCGAACTGCTCCTTGACCGTCTCGCCGACGCGGAGCTTGTGATAGCGCTGCAGGTTGGGCACGCCCTCGAGGAACAGGATCCGGGTGATCACCTGGTCCGCGTGCTTCATCTCGTCGATCGACTCCGCGCGGACCTTTTGGTACAGGCGCGCGTAGCCCCAGTTCTCACACATCTTTGCGTGGACGTAATACTGGTTGATCGCGGTCAGCTCGTTGGTCAGCAGGTTGTTGAGGAGCGTGAGCACCTCGTCGTTGCCCTTCATCAAACCCTCGCTGCGCCGTCCTGGCGCGATAGTTAGCGGGTCGACCTTAGAGCGACGAGATCGGACGCACAATCACGCGGGCAACCATTCGCGCCGCGGCTGCTCAGGCGATCCCTGAGCTCCTCGACGCACGCGCCGCAGCCGGTACCGGCGCCGCAGCGTTCGCCGATCTCCTGGACGGTGCGCGCGCCGTCATCGATGACCGTATCGAGATCCCGGACCGACGTCGGATGACAGATGCAGACCAGCACGAGTTCGACATTGATAATGCTTTTCAATTTCGCGTTCGTCAAGCCCCAACCTACATGTGCCCGCCGGCCGTAAATTTCTGGCGAATCACGCCAGGTTGGGTCACGCTTCGGGCGATGCGTCGGGTGGCCCTCATGTTCGAAGTGGCAAATCGCACGGCGATCTGCGGCCTCGCGCTGAGCCTCGGCGCGGCGATCGGCTGCAAGGACCACGCGCCGAGCGAGCCGCCGGCTGCGTCGTCAGCGCCCGTCCTGCCCGCCGCGCCGCACGACGGCGTGACCCTGGTGAGCGCCGGCGACGAGCCGCGCCAGCCGCTGCGCTATCAGCTGCGCAAGGGCGACCGGACCACGAGCGAGCTGGTCTGGGACTTCACCGCGAAGACCGACGGCAAGGCCGACCCGCTGCCGACGCTCTTGCTCGAGCTCGAGACCACGGTCGTCGACGTCGCGGCCGGGGGCGCCGCCCAGCTGCGCGTGAGTGTCGTCAAGGCGGCCGCGCGGCCCAAGCCGGGGATGCAGGCGCCGGGCGACGCGTTCCAGGCCGAGCTCGCGGCGATGCAGGGCGTGTCGCTGACCGAGACGCTCGCGGCCGACGGGCAGCTCTCGCACGGCGCGCTCGACGCGCCGCAGGCCTCCGAGGCGGTGCGCGGCCGGCTCGACGCCCTCGCCCACAGCCTCGAGCAGGCGGCGATGCGGCTGCCGGGCGAGCCGGTCGGCGCCAACGCCAGCTGGCGCGAGCGCAAGACCTTGCCCGGCGGCGGGATCAAGGCGGTCGCGGACACGACGTACACGCTGACCTCGCGGACCGGGTCGATCGCGACGTACGCCGCGGCGTCGGTCGCGAGCGGCGAGCCGCAGCACCTCGAGCAGGAGGGCCTCGTGGTCGAGGTCACCAAGATCGCCGGCGTGGCCGAGACCAAGGGCGCCGTCGACCTCGCGCACTACGCGCCGCAGATCAAGGCGTCGTCATTGTTCTCGACGACGCTGGACGTCAAGGCGCCGCCCGGCACGCCGGGCGCCGGCGCGTCGACGATCGAGATCACGACGGCGCTCGACGTCGCGCCGGTGAGCCTTCAGGGCGCGCAGAGCACGCCGTAGCGCCGGCAGCTGCCGCCGGAGGCGTCGTCGCACTGGTGGGTCAGGCCGTCCGCCGGGTTGAACATGCACTTCGACGCGGGCGCGCACGCGGCGCCCCACTTGCCACAGGTACCCTCGACCGCGTGGGCGCACCGCTTGTAGGTGCGATCGGCCGGGTCGAACATGCAGGCGTCGACCGGCGCGCACGCGGCGCCGAAGTGGAAGCAGGCGCCCGCGCCGCCGGACAGGCAGGTGAAGTAGGCGCCCGCGCCGGCGTGGAACGCGCAGGTCGGCGTCGGGCAGCCGATCGCCGGCACCACGACCGGCCCGCTCGGCGCCGGCGGCCCCGGCGCAGGCTTGACGCCGGGCCTGGCCGTCGCGGTGACCGCGGGCGGCGAGCTCGGATGCTGAGGAGCGGCCGGCTGGCCACACGCGGCCAGCCAAGCGACGATCGCGATCCCGGCGAAACGCACGCCGCGGTTATAGCGCGGCCGGCGCCGCCGCGCTCGGCCACGCGCCGGCCCGGCTACTCGGCGTAGACCCGGCGCTCGCCGTCGACGCCGAGGAACGCGACGCGTCCGGCCGCCGGACGAGCCTCGCCCTCGCCGCCGGATCGCGCCGGCTGGCGATCGGCGGTGTCGTCGCCGCGGCGGATCGCCTCGTACTCCGGCACCGTGTAGCGGCGCCGGCCGGCGAGCGGCTCGGCCACGGCGAGCCTGGCCACCATCTCGCCCGCCCCGGCGACGACGCGGCCGGCGAAGAACTCGGCGCAGCAGCCCGAGCCATAGCTGAACAGGCCGATCCGCTCGCCCTCGAGCGCGCCGGCCTCGGCGTCGAGCAGCGACGCGAGCGCCAGGTACAGCGACCCGGTGTAGATGTTGCCGACCTGCGACGGCAGGCGCAGCGACGGCGCGACCTCGCGCTGGTACGACGCGTCGGCCTCGGCCTCGCTCAACCCGTCGAGCTGGCACGCGTGGCGGTGCGCCTTCTTGGCCATCTTGCCGTACGGCACGTGGTAGCAGCGGCGCGCCAGCGGCGCGTCGAGCCCGTCGGCGATCGACCGCTCGCGCCACGCCGCGTACGCGCCGGCGAGCGCGTCGAGATAGCACTGCACCGAGTGGTGGCCGTCGACGACCGCCTCCTTGGTATACAGCGGCCGCCAGAAGTCGTCGACGTCCTTGGCGTACGAGCCGGTCACGCCGTGCTCGAGCGCGACCAGCCGCGGCGCCTCGCTGACGACCAGCGCGACCGCGCCCGCGCCCTGGGTCGGCTCGCCGGCCGAGCCCAGCGCGTAGCGCGCGATGTCGGTGCAGATGATCAGCGCGCGCTTGCCGCGCGCCGCGCCCGACGCGATCCAGTCGAGCGCGCCGAGCAGGCCCGC
>DASWOO010000171.1:0-10062 GCA_036404335.1 Kofleriaceae bacterium | reverse complement strand
GCCGGAGCCTGGCCGTTCAGTCAGGCGGCCCGGCCGCGTCGCGGCCTTGCTTGGTGTAGCCTGCGCGCGTGACCGACAGCGTGTTCGTTCGCGGCCTCGAGTTCGAGGGTAACCACGGGTACACCGCGGCCGAGCGCCGGGGCACGCGGCGGTTCCGCGTCAACCTCACGCTCGAGCTGTCGCTCGCCGCGGCCGCCGCGTCCGATCGCCTGGTCGACACCGTGGACTACTGGAAGGTCAGCGAGGCGGTCGTCGCGCTCGGCACCCGGTCGACGTTCAAGCTGCTCGAGGCGCTGGCCGGTGCGATCGGAAAGAAGATTCAGGAGCTGTACCCCCACGCGCAGGTCGTGATCGAGCTGGAGAAGCTCGCGCCGCCCTGCCCCGGCGTTCCGGCGGCGTGCGGCGTGCGGCTGGTGATTCCCCCGGCGGCATGAAAAAACGCGATCGCGATGCGCGTCCGGCCTTTACGCTTGGCGGGACAGTCGTATAAGTGCCCCGATGCTTGAGCGCGATCCGAAGTCCTTGGCCCGGCTCCAGGCGGTCGTCACCGGGCTCATCGAGCATCGGGTGTCGACTTCGCTCGCCGATGTCGAGCGCGCGCTGGCGCGCTGGCGTAGCGGAGCGCACAGCGCGCTCGCCGCGCATGGCGCCGTGCTGCGTCACGCCGCGCGCTGCGAGCGGACCGTGGAGCGCGTGACCGCGGCGGCCGGCGACCGCCCCGAGGGCATCCTGCGCGACGCGGTCGACGCCGGGCTGCTCGCCGAGGCGGAGTTCGTCCAGCTGGTCGGCGGGCCGTCGCGCGACGTCGAGTCGATCGGCGCGCTGGTCGATGAGGAGGACGCGAGCGCGCCGGACAAGCGCAAGACCATGGAGCTGCTGCTGTCGCGCGGGCCGGTGCTGGTCCACGTCGACGCGCGGCGCCCCGAGGTCTCGGTGCCGGCCCGGTTCCGCGCCGATCCCAGCCTGGTGCTGCGCTTCGGCTACAGCCTGTCGCCGGCGATCGCCGACCTCACGGTCGATGACGATGGCGTCGGCGGCACGCTGACGTTCGCCGGCCAGCCGTTCCGCTGCGTGCTGCCGTGGACCGCGGTGTACGCGGCGATGGTCGAGGGCGAGCAGCGCGGCACGGTGTGGCCCGAGGACGTGCCCGAGGACGTGCTGACCGGCGGCAACGAGCCGTCCGCGATCGGGCCCGCGCCGTCGCTCGCGTCGTCGGCCCCGTCCGGGACGGTCGCGGCGCCCGAGCTAGCGCCGGCCCCGCCCGACGACGAGCCGCGCAAGCGCGGCCACCTGAAGCTCGTCGATTGACCCGCTGGGGCTCGCGGGTGGTAACGTCGGGGCATGCAACGGGCGCTCGCAGCAGTCCTGCTCGCCGCGGCGAGCGCGTGCGGTAGCGCGGGCCAGGCGACCGGCGTGGTCGACGCCTCCGCCGGGCGCGACGCGACCGATGGCCCGGACGGCGCGAGCTGCGCGCCGCCGCTGACGATGTGCGGCGACCGCTGCACCAACCTGGCGAACGATCCGGCGAGCTGCGGCGCGTGCGATCACGCCTGCGGCTGCGGCTCGACCACGTGCACCGCCGGCATGTGCGACGCGCACGTGCTCGCCGCGCAGCAGAGCGCGCCGGTCGCGCTCGCGTTCAACGCCGACCAGCTGTACTGGGGCAACGACGGCGACAGCACGGTCATGACGATGCCGGCCGACGGCAGCGTGGCGGCCCGGCCGCTGTTCACCGGCCGCACGGCGGTGCGCGGCTTCGCCTTCGACGCGGCGCGGGTCTACTTCACCCGCAACGTGTTCAACATCGTCGAGTCGGCGACCCAGGCCGGCGCCGGCGCCGGCAACTTCACCAACCAGCAGGAGAACGGCGCCGCGGGCATCGTCACCGATGGCACCAACGTGTTCTGGGCCAACGGCGCGGCCACCGGCGTCAACCCGCAGGCGATCCGCCGCGCGGCGAACGGCGCGCCGGTCGCGACGCCGTCGACCCTGGCGAGCGCGCAGGCCGGCGCCGACGCCATCGCGCTCGACGCGACCAGCGTCTACTGGACGACCAGCGATCCGGTCAACGGCGCGATCCGCAAGGTCGCCAAGCTCGGCACCGGCAACGCGGTGGTCCAGCTGATCGCCAAGCAGGCTCGGCCGCACAGCCTCGCGGTCGCCGGCGGCTTCGTCTACTGGGCCAACCAGGGCGACGGCACGCCGCGGACCGGCAGCATCAACCGGATGCCGATCACCGGCGGCGCGCCCACCACGCTGGCGCAGCGCCTGGGTCAGCCGATGGCGCTCGCGGTCAACGCCGACGCGGTGTTCTGGACCGACGCGGTCGACGGCACGGTCAGCCGGGTGCCGCTCGCCGGCGGCGCGCCGCCGCAGGTCCTGGTCGCCGGCGAGGCCGCGCCCGGCGGCCTGGCGCTGTCGCCGACCTGCCTGTACTTCGCGGATCAGGCGACCAGCGCGACCGGCTCGATCCGCGCGCACGACCTGCGCTGAGGCGCGGCTACGCGCTGCGCGGCTTCTTGCGCTCGTCGGGGTTCTCGTCGAGCCAGGCCTGCAGGCTCTCCGGCGTGATCTCGACGACGACGTCCTCGGCGCCGAGCTGGGCCTGGCAGCCGAGCCGCGACTCGGGGCGGACATCGAACGCCTTGTCCATGATGTCGTTCTCCTTGTCGGTGATCTCCGGCAGGGAGTCGACGCCGGCGTGGACCCAGACGTGGCAGGTCGAGCACGCGAGGTTGCCGCCGCAGGCGTGACCGACCCGCGCGCCGCACTCCTCGGCGACGTCGAGGATCGAGATCCCGGCCTTACAGTCGATGGTCAGCGGGCCCTTGGACAGGGCGCCCTGCGGATTCTGGAACGTGACCTTGGGCATCACGCACCCACCTTTCGCGCGGCGTCGTCGAGCGTGACGCCGTGGAGCTGGGCGGCGATCGCCCGGTTCATTCGCAGCTGGGCGAATGGCTTGGTCGCGAGGTCGAGCGCCTCGATCTTGTGGCGGACGGCGAGATGATCCTCGCCGGCCATCGCCGCCGCGAGCTCGGCCATCGCCGCCTCGCCGGCCGCACGGACCTCGTCGGTCAAGAGCGCCGCGTCGGTGATGAACGCCTGCCGGGTCGCTTGCACGATCCGCTCGGCCTCGACCCGCTCGATCGCCAGGTTGCGGCGCGCCAGGTCGTCCTCGGCGTGCTCGAACGAGTCGATCAGCATCTGCTCGACCTCCTCGTCGGACAGGCCGTAGCTCGGCCGGACCTCGATCGACGACTCGGCGCCGGTGGTCAGCTCCTTGGCCATCACCTTGAGCAGGCCGTCCGCGTCGATCAGGAACGAGATCTCGACCCGGCCCATGCCGGCGATCATCGGCGGCACGCCGCGCAGCGTGAACCGCGCCAGCGACCGGCAGGCGTCGACGGTCTCGCGCTCGCCCTGCAGGATGTGGATGTCGAACCCGGTCTGGTTGTCGGCGTAGGTCGTGAACGTCTGGGTCGCGCCGGTCGGGATCGTGGTGTTGCGGTGGATCAGCTTCTCGACCACGCCGCCCATCATCTCGAGGCCGAGCGACAGCGGCACGACGTCGAGCAGGGTCACGTCCTTGATGCCGCCGGCGAGCACGTCGGCCTGGACCGCGGCGCCGAGCGCGACGACCTGCTCGGGGTCGAGGTCGACGAGCGGCGCGCGGCCGAACAGCTCGGCGACGTAGGCCTGGATCACCGGCGACCGAGTCGAGCCGCCGACCAGGATCACGCCGTCGAGCTCGGCCGCGGTCAGCTCGGCGTCCTTGAGCACGCGCCGGCACGCCTTGCCGCACCGGTCAAGCAGCGGCCGGGCGATCCGGGCAAGATCCTCGAGAGTGATCGTCGCATGGATCGCGCCGCTGGCGTAGGTGGCCGACGCCTGGTCGGTCAGCGCTTCCTTGACCCGGCGGGCCTCGCTCACCGCCGCGCCGATCGCCGCGCGATCGAGCTCGCCGATGCCGGGCACCAGCTTCATCGCGATCAGCCGGTCGAGGTCGTCGCCGCCGAGCGCGGAGTCGCCGCCGGTCGCCTTGACCTCGAACACGCCGTCGACCAGCTTCAGGATCGACACGTCGAACGTGCCGCCGCCGAGGTCGAACACCGCGTACGTGCCCTGCGAGCCGCGATCGAGGCCGTAGGCCAGCGCGGCCGCGGTCGGCTCGGCGACCAGCCGCAAGACCTCCATACCGGCGAGCCGGCCGGCGTCGCGGGTCGCCTGGCGCTGGGCGTCGTCGAAGTACGCCGGCACCGTGATCACCACGCCCTCGACCGGGCCGCCGAGCCGGGCCTCGGCCCGCGCCTTGAGCACGCGCAGGATCTCGGCCGAGACCTCGACCGGCGAGACCTTGCGCCCGCCCGCGACCCGCAGCCGGACCGCGCGGTCGTCGCCCTCGAGCTCGTACGGTAGCATCGCCGCCACCGGCGCCAGGTCGCGCGCGCCGCGGCCGATCAGCCGCTTGACCGAGGCGATCGTGTCGTGCGGCGACGAGGCCGCGTGGGCCTGCGCCGCCCGGCCGACGACCACGCCGCCGTCGGCGGCGTAGTACACCACCGACGGCACCAGCGCGCCGCCGTCGCCGCCGATCACCTCGGGCGTCGCGTCGGCGACGTGGGCGACCAGGCTGTTGGTGGTACCGAGGTCGATCCCGACGACGCGCGGCTTGCACGCCTCCTTGGCGATCGACTCGCCGGGCTCTGCGATCTGCATCAGCATGGGGAGCTAGTCTTCTTCATCGAGCGCGGCGTCGCACTCTTCGAGGTAACGGTGGATGTAGCGCAGCGCGATCAGCCGCTGCTTGATCTCCGCGTGGTCCGCGCGCGCGAACAGCGCGGGCAGCGCGTCGAGCGAGGCCTGGCGCCGGGCGGCCATCGCGGCCTGCAGCGCGCCGACCCGGTCGAGCTGCTTGGCGGCGCGGGCCTCGGCCAGCTCCTCGCGCAGCTCGAGGATCTCCATCAGGAACGTCGGATCGAGCCGCTCGTGATCGCCGATGATCACGCCGGCCCGGGCCAGGAGGTACTCGGCGCGCGACACCGGCTTCTTGATCAGCTGGTACGCGTCGTTTAGCGCGCGCGACTTCGACAGCGCGACGACCCGCTCGGCCGCGGGCGCACCGGCGACCTTGTCGGGGTGAGCCGCCTTGCTGCGCGCGAAGAACGCGGCCTCGAGCGCGGCGAGATCGACGTCGAACGCGGCCGGCAGGCCGAGCAGCTCGAACGGATCGCTAGAACTGGACGGATTCGCCACAGCCGCACGAGCCCTTGGCGTTCGGGTTGTTGAACTTGAACCCGTGGCCCATCATGCCGCGCACGAAGTCGAGCTGCAGCCCGCCGAGGTACACCAGGCTCTTCGGATCGACGACGATCGACACGCCGTACGCCGAGAACGTCTTGTCGCTCGGCCGCAGCTGCTCGGCCCACTCGAACACGTAGGTGAAGCCGGTGCAGCCGCCGCCGCGCACGCCGATCCGGATCATCGCCTCGGGCGTGCCGCGCTTGTCGCGCTGCTTGGCAATCTCGCCGGCCGCGGCCTCGGTGATCTCGATCTCGCGCTTGGACGGGCCGGTCGCCGGCGGCGGCGCGGCCTGAGGTGCAGGCTGGGTCATGCTCGCCTCCATCACACGTGCTTCTTCTTGTAGTCCTCGATCGCCGCCTTGATCGCATCCTCGGCGAGCACCGAGCAGTGGATCTTGACGGGCGGGAGGTTCAGCTCCTCGACGATTTGCGTGTTCTTGATCTGCGCGGCCTGATCGAGGGTCATGCCCTTGATCATCTCGGTCGCCAGCGACGACGACGCGATCGCCGAGCCGCAGCCGAACGTCTTGAACTTGGCGTCGGCGATCATGCCGTCCTTCACGCGGATCTCGAGCCGCATGACGTCGCCACACGCCGGCGCGCCGACCAGGCCGGTGCCGATCTCGTCGGCCTCGACCGTCGTGTCGGCCTTGAACGTGCCGACGTTGCGCGGGTTCTCGTAGTGCTCGATGACCTTGTCTGAGTACGCCATGGGAGTCTCTCTTTAGTTGCTCAGTGGGGGGTCCACTGGATGGAATTGAGATCGATGCCTTCCTGGTGCATTTCCCAGAGCGGCGACAACGTACGTAGGCGCTCGACGCTGGCTACCACGAGCTCGACGACATAGTCGACCTCGGCCTGCGTGTTGAAGCGGCCGATGCCGAACCGGATCGACGTGTGGGCGAGCTCGTCGCCGACGCCCAGGGCGCGCAGCACGTAGCTGGGCTCGAGCGACGCCGAGGTGCAGGCCGAGCCCGACGAGACCGCGAGGTCCTTGAGCGCCATCAGCAGCGACTCGCCCTCGACGAACGCGAACGAGATGTTGAGGTTGCCGGGCAGCCGGTGCTCCAGCGAGCCGTTGACGTAGATCTCGGTCAGCCGCGAGGTCAGGCCGTGGTACAGCCGGTCGCGCAGCGCGCGGGTCCGGGCGGCGTCCTCGGCCATCTCCTCGCCGGCGAGCTCGGCCGCCTTGCCGAACCCGACGATCAGCGGCACCGGCAGGGTGCCCGAGCGCATGCCGCGCTCGTGGCCGCCGCCGTCGATCAACGGATCGATGCGGACGCGCGGCTTGCGGCGGACCCACAGCGCGCCGATGCCCTTGGGACCGTACAGCTTGTGGGCCGTGACCGACGCCAGGTCGACCTTGGCCTTCTCGACGTCGAACGGGATCTTGCCGAAGCCCTGGACCGCGTCGGTGTGGAACAGCACCTTGGGGTTCTTGGCCTTGATCGCCGCGCCGATCTCGGCGATCGGCTGGATCACGCCGATCTCGTTGTTGGCGAGCATGATCGAGACCAGGATGGTCTTGTCGGTCATCGCCGCGACGACCTGCTCGGGCGTCACCAGGCCATCCTTGGCCGGCGTCAGGTACGTGACCTCGAAGCCCTCGCGCTGCAGGCGCTTGCAGGTGTCGAGCACGCACTTGTGCTCGGTCTCGACCGTGATGATGTGGTTACCCTGCTTGCGCAGGTACGACGCGGCGCCCTTGATCGCGAGGTTATTGGCCTCGGTCGCGCCCGACGTCCACACGATCTCCTTGGCGTCGCCGCCGAGCAGCTTGGCGACCTGCGCGCGGGCGTTATCGACCGCGGCCTCGGCGGTCCAGCCGAACGAGTGGTTGCGGCTGGCGGCGTTGCCGTAGTGCTGCGTGAAGAACGGCAGCATCGCCTGCACGACGCGGAGATCGACCGCCGTCGTGGAGTGGTTATCCATGAAGATCGGCAGGGTCACGCCCTCGGGCGCCGGGACCACGACCGGGCGCTGCTGCGAGGAGTTGGTGGGAGCCTGAACAGCCATTAGTTATTGCCCTCTCGAAAAAGCCCGGTGACCGGGACATCGAACGCCGCGCCGTCCTTCGCCGCGTCCTTGCCGGGCTCGCGCGGATCCTGGCAGGACGCCACGACCGGACGGCGCGACAGGCCCGCGAACAACGGCGGCGCCTCGCCCTTCTGATGCCCGTGATGATCGCAGTCGCCGCACGCGCGCGGCGCATAGTCTTCGGAGCAGGTCTGGCAGGAGTCGAGGTACGCGACCGCCTCGGACAGGTCGTTCTCGATGACCTGCAGCTGGATGATCTGCGCGCGGATCTGCGCCTGCTTCTCGGTGAACAGGGCGCGGACCCGCGACGTGGCGGCGCGGCCGGAGCCGGCACCCTCGAAGTCGCCGACGAAGCCCTGGATCTCGGCCAGGGTGAAGCCGATCGCCTGGAGCTTCACGATCCAGTGGATGCGATCGACGGCCTCGGGGCCGTACATGCGGAATCCGCCATCGGACCGGGACCGGGGCTCGAGCAGACCGAGCTCTTCGTAGAGGTGCATGGCCCGGACGGTCTTGCCGACCGCCTTTGCCAGCTCCCCTACCCGCATCAATCTGGATTCGTCCTTGGTCATGGTTCCTAACCTAACGCGTACGTAAGGTTTAGTGCTCTGACCGGACTATGCGGGCTTACGTGTGGCCTGTCAAGGTCAACCCTAACCTTTACGTAGGAGTCGGTTCAGGCAGGAGGGTGCGCGCGGCCAGGCGTGCGCAGCGGTGACATCTTGAACAGCTAGACGACGTGGCGGTGACGGTCGGCGTCGCCGTCCTGGCGCGTCATCCGCCACGGACCGGCCTCCGCGCGCTCCCTGGAGTTGGAGCCCTTCTTGGTGAGCTGGACCGGGCGGGGCTTCTTCGGGTCTTCTTCATCGTAGTCGCGCATGACGGAAGGGTTCGAGTGCAGATCCGATGCCCGAAACAACCACCGGGCAGAGCGCGGTCACTCGCTCTGCCCGGCAGCGCCGACTGGTCGTTCGATCGGCGCCGTGAACGTGCGCGCCGTGATCAGGCGCGGTGCTTCTTGTCTTGCGCGCCTGCAGCGCTGCCGCTGGCGACCTCGGTCTCGATCTTGCCCGGCGCGCCGTGGCCGATCGTGCCCGACGTGGTGGACGAGGTCGACGACGACGTCGCGTTCGAGGCGCCCTGCTGCTGGCCCTGCTGGCCCTGCTCACCGCGGACGCGGAGCTGGACCTGGACGTCGCGCACGCCCGAGACGGCCGACACGCAGTCCTCGGCCTCGCGGCGGATGCGCCGGTTGTCGACGGTGCCGGTCAGCGTGACCTCGCCGTCCTTGACCGCGACCTGGATCTGCGAGGCGTCGATCTGATCGTCATCGGCGAGCGCCTCGCACACCATCTCGCGGATCCGCTCGTCGGACCGCTGGTAGCCCTGCGGGCCCTTGCCGCGATGCGGGCCGCTGCCGCGGTGGACGTGGCGCTGGCCGGCCTCGTCGTTGCTGCCGCGCTGCGACGGCGACCAGTCGGCGGGCTGGTGCGGGCCGACGTACGCCGGGCCGTTGTAGCTGCTGTGCTGCTCGCTGTCGTGGCCCTGGCCCTGGCTGCCCATGCGCTGGTCGTACGGGCCCATGTCGTTCATCCGGGCCATGCGGTCGCCGCTGACGTTGGCGTTGCCGTAGCTCGGGCGATCGTAGCCGCCGTGCTGGTCGAAGCGCTGGCCCGGATCGCGCTGGCCCTGGTTGCCGCGCTGGCCATAGTTGCCCTGCTGGCTCTGGTTGCGCTGATCATAGCCGCGCCCGGCCCGGCCGCCCTGGCCGCCGAGCTCGTTCTGGTAGCCGCCCTGGCTGCCTGAGCGCTCGGGGTTGTAGCCGTGGTCGCCGCGGTCTGCCCAGTTGTTGCCGCCGCGGCCGGTCCACCGGTCGTCGGTGCCGGTCTCGTAGCGCCGATCCTCGGAGCTGCCGGGCGCGGGCGACCACATCTCGTTGCGGTTCTGCATGTTGTGCTGCTGCGACCGGTCCTCGCCGTAGCGGCCGGCGCTGTACCCGCTCTGGCCCTGGCCGTAGTACTCGGTCGAGCTACGGTCGCGGCCCTCGGCGGCACCGACCTCCGAGCCACGGCTGCCTTCCCAGCGCCGCGGGTCGCGCTCGACCGGCTCGTTGCGCTCCCGCCACGAGCTGTAGTCGTGATCGTCCTCGTTGGTCCGAGGGCGGTGGCTCGACGAGGTCGACTGATCTTGCGGACGCCAGCTCGGACGATGCTCATCGGCCGACGCGTTGCGTCCACCGTTTTGATGATTGGCCACGGGTGTGCTCCGTTGGTTGAGTGGAGCCTCGATGAAGTGCATCGCGCATGCCTCGCTGCACGCAACGACGTGTCGGTGACCTCGGCTTGGGCCGCGCGGCGAACTGCGTCGCGGGCGCGCAGGGGCCCGCCCGCTGTGGCAGCTTCGCGCGTCAGTTCGCCGTGGCGGTCGCTTCGAACGCGCGGATCACCGTCACCTTGATCTGGCCGGGGAACGTCATCTCCTCGGCGATCTGCGTGGCGATGTCGGTCGACATCTCGACCACCGTGAGGTCATCGACGTCGTGCTCCCGCACGTAGACCCGCAGCTCGCGGCCGCCGTGGACCGCGTGTGCGAAGGCGACGCCGCGGCGCGACAAGCCGATGCGCTCGAGATCCTCGATCTTGGCGGTGAAGCCCTCGGCCAGCTCGCGGCGGGCGCCCGGCCGCGCGCCGCTCATCGCGTCGGACGCGGCGACGAGGTAGGC
>DASWOO010000170.1:0-2394 GCA_036404335.1 Kofleriaceae bacterium | reverse complement strand
CGTCCGGCTCGAACTGCCGGCTGCGCGGCGAGGTCGCCGTCGGCTCGGCGTGCGGCCCGAAGTCGGGCACGTAGGCCGACGCCTGCTCGGTCGGCTCGCGCGGCGCCATCGGCGCCACCCCGGGCAGCGGCCGCGGCGGGGTCGCCGTCGGGACGCCGCGCACGTGCGGCGCGCGCATGTCGCCCGGCCCGTGCGGCACCATCGCGGGCAACGGCATGTCGCCGATCGACATCGTCACCGACGGCCGGGCCGGCGGCTCGTCGAGCTCGGCCGGCGGCGCGGGCGGCGGCGCCGCCGGGATCGGCGTCGGCGGCGCCATCTCCGGGATCGCCGCGTCGCGCAGCGACATGGTCATCGACGGCCGCGCCGCCGGCTGCGCGCTGGCCGAGCGGACCTCCGGCTGCCACGGCATCGCCGACAGGCTCGGCCGGCCGTCGAGCTGGGCCAGCCACCGCGCCAGCACCCGCGCGCCTGCCGCCAGCGCGGTCCGCGCGCACGCGGCCGCCAGGTCCGCCGCCGTCCCGCGCTGCGCCGGCTCGCGCGCCAGCGCGGTCGCGATCGCATCGGCGATCTCCTTGGGCACGGCGGGGTTGATCCGGTCGACCCGCGGCGGATCGGTCCGGCGCACCGCCTCGAGGATCGCCTTGAGATCCGGGCCGCGGAACAGCGGCATCCCGGTCATCAGCTCCCAGGCGATGATGCCGAGCGCGAACACGTCGGACGCCGCCGATGGGGTCTCGCCGATCGTCTGCTCGGGCGACATGTACCGCGGCTTGCCGCGCAGCCGGCGCCGCTCGAGCGCCGAGGCGAACGTCGCGCGCGCGATGCCGAAGTCGAGGATCTTGATGTCGCCGTCGATCGACAGCATCACGTTCGACGGCGACACGTCGCAGTGGACGATGCCGAGCGAGCCGCCGTAGCCGTCGTCCTTGCGGTGCGCGTAGTCGAGGCCCGACGCGACCTCCGAGATGATGTACGCGGCGATCGGCACCGAGGGCAGGGCGCCCTTGGCCACCGCCTCGGCCATCGCGGTGCGCAGGTCCTTGCCCTCGATCAGCTCCATCGCCAGGAACAGCTCGCCGTCGGCCTTACCGAAGTCGAACACCTGCACGATGTTGCGGTGGGTCATCTCGACCGCGATCCGCGCCTCGTCGATGAAGCTGCGGATGAACCGGCCTTCGCGGGCCTGGCGCGGCAGGATGCGCTTGAGTGCCTGGACCTTCTCGAAGCCGGCGATGCCGACGGTCTTGACCTTATAGACCTCCGCCATGCCACCCTGCGCGATCTTGTCGAGCACGTGGTATTTGCCGAAACGCTCGCGCAGCGCTTCCACCGATCCGAGGGTACCATGGGTCGTGGCCGAGCTCTCACCATCCGGCAGTCTCGAAGCGATGCTGGGCTACACCTTCCAGAATCGCGCGCTGCTCGAACAGGCCCTGCGCCACGCCAGCTGGTGCAACGAGCACGCCGCGGAGCAACTCGAGGATAACGAGCGCCTGGAGTTCCTGGGCGACGCCGTGCTCGACCTCGTCGTCGGCCACAAGCTGATGACCCGGTTCCCCCAGCTGCGCGAAGGCGAGCTCAGCGTGACCCGGGCCCAGGTCGTCAGCGAAGCCGGCCTCAGCGAGGTCGCCGCCCAGCTCGGGATCGGCCAGTGGCTGACCCTGGGTAAGGGCGAGGAGAAGTCGGGCGGCCGGACCAAACCCTCGATCCTGGCCGACGTCTTCGAGGCTATCCTCGCCGCCGTCTACCTCGACGGCGGCTTCGCGGCCGCGGTCGACATGGTCGAGCGCCTGCTCCACGAGCGGATTGAGACCGTCGAGTTCAAGGGCTTCTACGACTTCAAGACCCGGCTTCAGGAGACCTCGCAGGCCCGCCTCAAGGCCACGCCAACCTACCGCGTCGTCCAGGAGCTCGGCCCCGACCACGACAAGCGCTTCGTCGTCGCCGTCACCATCGCCGACGACGAATGGGCGCGCGCCGTCGGCAAATCCAAGAAGGAAGCCGAGCAGATGGCCGCCGCCGAAGCCCACTTCCGCCTCGAGGGCTCCGACGTCGGCCTGAAGCGAAAGCGCTAGCTCCACCCGCGCGAGCGACGTTCAGCGGCGCCACTGGGGGGGACCTGAACCGGGTGCCTCGAGCGACTGCTCCCACGGAGCGAAATCTTCTGTTTCGCAGGTAGGCGAAAGAGAAGCAGCAGCCCGGCTCGCAGGGTCGACTGCGGAGCAGGCGCTCGCCGGCACGGTACCTTTCCGAGCGGGGCATCTTGCCCAGCTCCACAGGCGTAACCCTGCCGTGGCGGCCTGTCAATGCGCACCAGCGAGCGCGAGCGGTCTGCCGATGCCCACCAGCGGGCGCGAGCGGCGCGCCGATCCCCGCCACTCGATGCCCGCC
>DASWOO010000169.1:0-1900 GCA_036404335.1 Kofleriaceae bacterium | reverse complement strand
GGCGTGCTGCTCAAGTTCGGCATCTACGGCTACCTGCGCTACGCGATCCCGCTGTTCCCGCACGGCGTGACCGTGTGGGGTCCGGTGATCGCGGTGCTCGCGGTGATCGGCATCATCTACGGCGCGCTGGTCGCGTTCACGCAGGACGACGTCAAGAAGCTGGTCGCGTACTCCTCGGTCTCGCACCTCGGGTTCTGCGCGCTGGGCTTGTTCGCGATGACCTCGTACGGCATCTCGGGCTCGATCTACGCGATGCTGTCGCACGGCCTGACCACGGGCGGCCTGTTCCTCGGCATCGGCGTCCTGTACGAGCGGCGCCACACCCGGCGGCTCGCCGAGTACGGCGGCATCTGGAAGCAGATGCCGATCTTCGCGGGCCTCTACCTGATCATCGTCATGGGCTCGGCCGGTCTGCCGGCGCTGTCCGGCTTCGTCGGCGAGTTCCTGACCATCATGGGCACGTTCATCTCGGGCGACGCGATCGCGGGCTACGGCCTGCCGATGCCGCGGCTCCTGGGCGCGCTGTCCGCGACCGGCGTCGTGCTCGGCGCGATCTACCTGCTCTGGATGTTCCAGAAGGTGTTCTTCGGCAAGCTGGATAAGGCCAAGAACGGCGGCCTGCCGGACCTGTCCGGCCGCGAGCTCACCGTGTTCATCCCGCTGTGCATCGGCATCCTGCTGATGGGCGTGTTCCCGCGGCCGTTCCTGGTCGCGATGGAGCCGCCGGTGCAGAAGCTGATCCGCGACTTCACCAGCCACGTCGGCGAGCCCGACTGCGCGCCGCACAAGTACGGCGACGGTTGCAACAAGGCCGCGACCGACAAGGCGATCCAGAACAACCTCGACGGCATCGCCAAGGGCGCGGCCGACGTCAAGAAGGCGATGGAGCCGCTGAACAACGGTAGCGCCGGCAGCGCGGCTGCTGGCAGCGCCGCCGGTAGCGCCGCCGCTCCTGCCCCTGCTGCTGAAGGACAGGCCACGCCATGAGCTTCAACCCCGGCGATCTCGGCTATCTCGCTCCGTACCTGATCCTCACCGTCGCGGGCATGGTGCTCGTGCTGGCCGAGGCGTTCTATCGCTCCGAGGACCGCACCTCGCTCGCCACCCTGACCGCGGCCGGCGCGTTCGCCGCGGCGATCGCCTCGGTGATCGCATATCGCCAGGTCGGCGACGGCCACGTCTCGCTGTTCAGCGGGATGCTGGTCGCCGACCACTCGAGCTTCGTGCTCGCCGCGCTGTTCTCGGCGACGACCGGCGTCACCGCGCTGATCTCGCCCGCGCACCAGCGCGAGCACGACTGGCAGATCGGCGAGTTCTACGGCGTCCTGCTGCTGTCGGCGTCGGGCATGGTCATGCTGGCGCACGCGGCGAACCTGGTCACCGTGTTCCTCGGCATCGAGACGATGTCGATCGGCGTCTACGTGATGTGCGCGATGCGGCGCAAGTCGCGGCGCGGCAACGAAGCCGCGATGAAGTACTTCCTGATCGGCGCGTTCGCGACCGGCTTCCTGATGTACGGCATGGCGCTGCTCTACGGCGCGTCGGGCACGACGAACCTCGCGGAGATGGCGAGCAAGCTGGCGAACACGCAGAACCCCGGCCTGGTCATCTCCGGCGCGTTCATGCTGATCATCGCGTTCGGCTTCAAGGTCGCCGCGGTGCCGTTCCACATGTGGGCGCCCGATGCCTACGAGGGCGCGCCGACCCCGGTCACCGGGTTCATGGCCGCCGCGGTCAAGTCGGCCGCGGTCGCCGCGATGATCCACGTGTTCGGTGTCGCGCTCGGCGGCAAGGTCGTGCCGCTCGGCATGCTCGGCTGGGCCCGGCCGCTGGCGGTGATCGCCGCGCTGACCATCACGATCGGCAACATCACCGCGGTCCGCCAGGACAACGTCAAGCG
>DASWOO010000168.1:0-6102 GCA_036404335.1 Kofleriaceae bacterium | reverse complement strand
CAGCCCGGCGCGCAGCTCGCCGTCGATCGCGGCGTGCGCCTCGGGGCTCAGCAGGTCGATCACGTCCTCGATGCCGATCATCACGCCGAACAGCTGATCGGCCATCTCGACCGTGACCAGCAGGCGCTCGCCGCGGCCGATCTCGCCGCGCCGGCCGCGCCGGGTCGCCGCCAGCACGCCGCGCGCGGCCTCGAGGGTCTCGCGCATCGCGCGATGGTGCCGCGTGATCTCCGCGCGCCACACCGCCGCGCCGGCCTCGTCCCGCAGCTCGCTGCGCGCGGCGAGCCCGCCGGCGTGCTTGGCCAGCTCGCGCAGGCACTGCATCGCCGCCAGCCGCGCCGCGCGGTACACCCGCACCGGCCACAGGATCAGCGTCAGGAACAGGCCCCAGCTGGCGCCGGCCAGGAACCCGACCGCCGGGATCCACAGGTGGCACGGATCGCCGGGCAGGGTGGCCGCGACGATCAGCTGCACCGCGATCGTGTTGCCGACCGCGACCGCCGGCCCGGTCCAGGTCGCGGCCATCGCGCACAGCCCGGCGCCGAGCGAGACCACCGCGAGGGTCGCGTGGGTGTCGGCGGCCAGGGTCCCGATCAGCACGCCGAGCGCGCCGCCGAGCGTCGCCGCGGTCATCGCGATCGCGCGCGTGCGGTACGCGCCGCCCTTGTCGACCAGCACGACGCCGAACCCGCCGAGCGTCGCCCAGGTCATGACCCACGGGCCGATCAGCGAGGCGATCGCCATCGGCGCGGCGACCGCGAGCGCGGCGCGCAGGCCGATCTTCACCGCGGGCCGGCCGGGCGCGAGCCGCGTTGCCTCGCGGACCAGGAACTTCACGCGATCGAGATCGACGCCCTGCACGGCCGATCCTCAGGTAGCACGCGCGGGGCGCTCCCGCTGCGGCCGTCAGCTCACTTGTCGACTTCGCGGGTGACCATGTCCCACGAGCACTGCGACTGACCGTCGGTGCTCATGATGCCCTTGCCGTTGTTGAACTTGAACTCGGCGGTGGCGGTCTTGGCGAGGACGAGCGTCTTGATCTTGCAGACGGCCTTCTTCGAGGCCTCGTCGGTACAGTACTTCGGCGCTTCCTCGGCGATGCTCTGCGCCATGTGCTTGATCGGGTACATCTCGTCCTGCTTGGACAGGCTGGCCTCGTCGACGATGATGTTCATCGCGCAGCCGCACGCGGCCTTGACCTTCTCGTTGGCGGCCTTCACGGCGGGGTTGACGTCCGACTTCATGAACTCGCGTTCGGCCTTGCCGGCGAACGCGGTCACGGACAGCAGCATCATCGAGGCGACAATCAGCGCTTGCTTCATGGCCTTCAGAACACGGTAGTCAGGGGTGTTATTCAAGCGGTTCACGGACAGCTGTGAGTGAGGAAAAACCGGATCGCAGCGTGCGGGATCGGCGATTGGCCAGGACAACTCGCCCCGATTTTGGCCGGACCAGCGATCCCGGCCAGGATCCCGGCCGATCACCAAGCGCAGGAAAATCGCGGGATTGGCGCGCGGGCTCGGGCTATTCGGACCGCGTGGCGCATTGTCGCAGAGCGGTGGCCCATCCCGCGAGCATCCCACCGTTGACACGGTAGGCCGCGCCGATTATAAGCGGCCGGCGTCAACCCGAGGATTCTCCATAGGTTGCGCAGCCAACAGGAAGATTCGACGACCATGGAACAGACCCCCATCGTATCGCTGGCTGGAGGGCATCCGCTGATCGATATCGACCTCACGGTCGTCGTTCAGTTCGTGCTGTTCCTGGTCTTGTTCGTGATCGCGAACAAGTTCCTGTTCCAGCCGTATCTCCAGCTCCGCGAGCGGCGCAAGGCCGGCATCGACGGCGCGCGCGCCGAGGCCGAGCGGATGACCGCCGAGGCCGACGCCAAGCTCGCCGACTACGAGAAGTCGCTCGCCGTCGCGCGCGATCGCGCGAACGAGGAGGGACGCAAGGTCCGGTCCGAGGCCACCGCGCACGAGCGCGAGGTCACCGACCAGGCGCGCGCGTCGGCTCAGACCGCGATCAACCAGGCGCAGGCGTCGATGCGCAGCGAGACCGAGGCCGCGCGCGCGCAGCTGATGCCGCAGGCCGACGCGATCGCCCGCGCGCTCGCATCCAAGCTGCTCGGCCGGGAGGTCGCGTGATGTCCAAGCTTGCCGTGATCGTCTCCCTGGCGTTCGCCACGCTCGCGGCGACGCCCGCATTCGCGCAGGACGCCGAGCACGCGCCGTCGGCGCCCGCCGCCCAGACCCAGGGTGAGCGCGAGGCCGGCCGCGCGGCCGCCGCCGCGCCGGGCGACTCTGAGAGCGCCAACGGCCCGGGCACCGAGCACCACACCGAAGGCGGCAACGCCCAGGACGAGGAAGAGCCGGACCCGACCCACCACTTCAACTACTTCGGCTTCCAGTCGGGCCACCTGTTCGACTACCTCGGCAAGGACGAGTTCGGCGGGGCGTACGGCGACGGCGTCATGACGGACACCGTGACCGGCCAGATCATCCATGAAGAGGAGCCGGCGTCGCCGCCGTTCATCTTCATGCTGGTCAACTTCGCGCTGCTGCTCGGCATCCTGGCGTGGAAGGGCCTGCCGGTCGGCCACGACATCGCCCGCGAGCGCCACGATCAGATCAAGACGGCGCTCGACGAGGCCGCCAAGCTGCGCAAGCAGGCCGCCGACAAGCTCGCCGAGTACGAGACCCGGCTCAAGGACGCCGACGCCCAGATCAAGACGATGGTCGAGGGCATGCGCGCCGACGCCGAGGCCGACAAGCAGCGGATGCTCGCCCAGGCCGAGAAGACCGCCGCGCTGATGAAGCGCGACGCCGAGGCGCGGATCGCCGCCGAGATCGAGCTCGCGCGCAGCCTGCTGACCCGCGAGGTCACCGCCGCCGCGACCGCGGCCGCCGAGAAGATCCTGCGCGACAAGACCACCGCGGGCGACCAGCAGAACCTGGTCGCGTCGTTCATCAAAGATCTGCAGGCGCCTCGCGCCGCCGACAACAAAGGAACCGTCTGATGGCGTCCGGTAGCCTCGCTCGCCGCTACGCGCGCGCCGTTCTCCAGATCGGCACCGCGAACGGCAACCTCGACACGATCGGCGCCGACCTGCGGTCGCTCGCCAAGGCGATGCACGAGTCGCAGGAGCTGGTCACCGTGCTGACCAACCCGGCGATCCGCCGCGCCGATCGCCGCCGCGTGATCGACGCGCTGCTCCAGCGGATCGGCGCCGTGCCGCACAGCAAGAACCTCGTCTACCTGCTGCTCGACGGCGAGCGCCTGTCGTCCCTCGAGGCGATCTCGCGCGAGGTCGACGCGATGATCGAGGCCCGATCGGGCCGGGTGTCGGCGGAGGTCACGTCGGCCAAGCCGCTCAGCCCCGACCAGCTGTCGCAGATCACCGTTGCGCTCGAGAAGCTCTCGGGCAAGAAGGTCGCCGTGACCCAGCGCGAGGACGCCAGCCTGCTCGGCGGCGTCGTCGCCAAGGTCGGCGACAGGGTCTACGACGGATCCCTACGCACCCAGCTCCGCACGCTCCGCGACGAGCTCACCAAGTAAGAGGACGACATGGACATCCGCGCCGCAGAGATCAGCGACATCATCCGCAAGCAGATCGAGAACTACGACAAGAAGGTCTCGGTCACCGAGACCGGCACCGTGCTCACCGCCGGTGACGGGATCGCGCGCGTGTACGGCCTCGCGGGAGCGCTCGCGGGCGAGCTGCTCGAGTTCGAGGGCGAGGGCGGGCAGAAGGTCAACGGCATGGTGCTGAACCTCGAGGAGGACAACGTCGGCGTCGCCCTGCTCGGCCGGTTCGAGTCGGTCCGCGAGGGTGACACCGTCCGCCGCACCAACCGCATCGTCGAGGTCCCGGTCGGCGAGGAGCTGCTCGGCCGCGTGGTCAACGCGATCGGCCAGCCGATCGACGGTGGCAAGCCGATCGCCACCACGGTCCGCCGCCAGGTCGAGCTCAAGGCGCCGGGCATCATCCAGCGCAAGTCGGTGCACGAGCCGATGCAGACCGGGATGAAGGCGGTCGACGCGATGATCCCGATCGGCCGCGGCCAGCGCGAGCTGATCATCGGCGACCGCGGCACCGGCAAGACCGCGATCGCGATCGACACGATCATCAACCAGAAGGGGCAGAACATGTTCTGCTTCTACGTGGCGATCGGTCAGAAGCAGTCGACCGTCGCGACCGTCGTCGATCGCCTGACTAAGGCCGGCGCGATGGAGTACACGACGGTCGTCGTCGCCGGTGCGTCGGAGCCCGCGCCGCTGCAGTTCATCGCGCCGTATACCGGCGTCACGATGGCCGAGTACTTCCGCGACTCGGGCCGCCACGCGCTGATCGTCTATGATGATCTGTCGAAGCAGGCCGTCGCGTATCGCCAGCTGTCGCTGCTGCTCCGCCGCCCGCCGGGCCGCGAGGCGTACCCGGGCGACGTGTTCTACATCCACAGCCGCCTGCTCGAGCGCGCGGCCAAGATGTCGGACAAGGAGGGCTCGGGCTCGCTGACCGCGCTGCCGATCATCGAGACCCAGGCCGGTGACGTCTCGGCGTACATCCCGACCAACGTCATCTCGATCACCGACGGCCAGATCTTCCTCGAGGCCGACCTGTTCTACTCCGGCGTCCGCCCGGCGGTGAACGTCGGCATCTCGGTGTCGCGCGTCGGTGGCGCCGCGCAGACCCCGGCGATGAAGCAGATCGCCGGCCGCCTCCGCCTCGAGCTCGCCAGCTACCGCGAGAAGGCGGCGTTCGCGCAGTTCGGCTCCGACCTCGACAAGGCGACGCTCGCCCAGCTCAACCGCGGCGAGCGCATGGTCGAGCTGCTCAAGCAGGGCCAGTTCGAGCCGATGCCGGTCGACGAGCAGGTCGCGATCATCTACGCCGGCACCAACGGCTTCGTCGACGACTACCAGATCTCCGTGCTCGGCCGGTACGAGAAGGAGCTGCTGTCGTTCATGAAGTCGCGCAAGGCGGACTTGATGAAGCAGCTCGCCGCCGGCGCCAAGCTCAAGGGCGACCTCGAGACCCAGCTCCGCGAGGCGCTGACCGAGTTCGCGAAGCAGTTCTCGACCGACGCCAAGTCGGACAAGAAGTAGGCCCATGCCCAGCCTGAAGGCGATCCGCAACCGCATCACGTCGGTCAAGAACACGCGCAAGATCACGCGCGCGCTCAAGCTCGTGTCGACGGCGAAGCTGCGGCGCGCGCAGGACGCGTTGATCGCGGCCCGGCCGTACACCAGCGCGATCACCCGCGTGGTCAGCGAGCTGTCCGAGGTCGCCGGCACCGACGCGCACGAGCTGTTCGCCGACCGCGGCCAGAGCAAGGTCGCGATCGTCGTGCTCACCTCGGATCGCGGTCAGGCCGGCGCGTTCAACGCCAACGTCACCAAGGCCGTCGAGCGGTTCGCCGCGAGCGACCTGGCCGGCGCGACCGCGGTCTCGCTGCGCATCGTCGGCCGCAAGGGCAACCAGTACTTCAGCCGGCGGCGCACCACGATCACGAGCTACGACGCGGCGCCGACCGGTGCCAACGCGCTCGAGGTCGCGCGCGAGGCCGCCAACCGGGTGATCGCCGACTTCAAGGACGGCAAGGTCGACCGGGTCTACATCGTCTACAACGAGTTCAAGAGCGCGATCAGCACGACGACCCGGGTCAAGCAGATCCTGCCGGTCGTGCCGGACAAGACCGCCGCGCTGGCGACGACCGCCGGTGCCAAGGACGCGCAGGGCCACGTCGCCGACGCGAGCGCGCCCGAGTACACCTACGAGCCGAGCAAGGAAGTGCTGCTCGCGCGGCTCGTGCCGCTCTACGTCCAGATCCAGCTCTACAGCGCGGCGCTCGAGTCGATCACGGCGTTCTACGCCGCGCAGATGACGGCGATGGACTCCGCGACCAAGAACGCGGGCGACATGATTTCCGCGCTGACGCTGCAGTACAACCGCGCGCGCCAGGCATCCATTACCAAGGAGCTGCTCGAGATCATCGGCGGCGCCGAGGCTCTGAAGGGCTAACAGGAACACCCATGGCTACCACCGACATGTCTCCCAATACCCTTGGCCGCGTGGTCCAGGTCATCGGTCCCGTCGTC
>DASWOO010000167.1:0-4241 GCA_036404335.1 Kofleriaceae bacterium | reverse complement strand
GGCCGATCCGGGTCATGTCGACGCCCATCGCGAAGTCGGGCATCGCGTCGCTCGGGCGCTTGGCGGCGAGCAGCTTGGCGGCGACCAGCTCGTGCGGCAGCAGCAGGCCGCGCTTGTCGCCGAGCTCGGCGCCGATGCCCTCGACGCCGGGGTTGATCGCGAGCATGTCGCCGATGCCGGGGATCGCGAGCTTGTCGAACAGCCAGTTGCCGCCGGCGAGCGGCGCGTGGCCGACGACCAGGTCGACCTGGAGCCGGGCCGCGGCCCGGGCGGCGTCGTCGAGCGGGGCGAGGCCGCGCGCGCCGCGCAGCTGGCGGACGGCGTCGGCGGTGGCGGTGGCGAGGTCGGGGCCGGTCGCGTCGACGCGGGCGACCGAGCGGCCCTTGGCCCAGACCGTGACGGCCATCGGCCCGGCCAGCGGGCGGTGGAGCGCGTCGGGCGCCGGCGGGCCGGGCGGTACTGGCTGGCTCGGGTCCGCGAGCGCGACCCGCAGCTGGGCGATCACCGCGGCGCGGGTGGCGGCGTCGAGCCGGTCCGGCGGCGGGATGCGAAACGTGCTGTAGATGATCGCGGTGACCGCGAGCAGGATCGCGCTCGGCAGGGTCCAGATGCAGACCAGCGCGGCGGTCCGTCGGCTCACGCGACCGGTCCCGCGGGCACGCCATAGGCGCGCCGGCCCGCGCGGGTCATCAGGTACTTGACCTGGATCACCGGCAGCAACGCGACGATCTCGACGATCAGCGCGACCATGACCAGCGCGAACGTCGCCGCGGCCTTGCCGAACGCGCCGTACACGCCGGACAGGAACGCGGCCGAGATCGCGATCCGGATGATCAGCAGGAACGTCGCCGCGAGCATGACCGAGCCGCCGACCACCGCGATCCGCCAGCCGCGCGGACCGCCGATCAGCGTGCCGGCCGCGAGCACCAGGGTCGCGGCCGGGATGCTCCACAGGTGCACGGCAGCGGACGGCAGCCGGTTGGGGACGACCTTCCAGATCGCCACGGCGTAGGCGATGGCGAACACGATGTCGAGCGAGCCGTAGATCCAGCGGCGCAGGTCGCGCGGCCGGCGCGGCCCGGGCGCGGCGGGCGTGGGTGCGGCCGGCGTGGCTGCGGGAGTTTCTGGCGTCTCCGACAATGTGAGCGCGCTCGGCTCGATCTCCCCGCCGTCGTTCGACATCTTCCGCGAGCATAAGCCGCGTCGCGGTAGTATCGTAGGCCCATGCAGTCCTTCCTCGCCGAGTCTGCACCGCACCGCGGCCGCGCGCTCACCCTGGCCGCCGCCGGACTGGTCGCGTCGATCGCGTCGTTCGGCGCGCGCGACGCGCACCGCCCGCACCACGGCCATCACCGGCTGCACACGGTCGGGCACTGCTCGAGCCCGTATCTCCGGTAGATCGTCGCCTGGCTGAACCTGCGACACCTGGACCGGTGCGGACCTTGCTTATAGCCAGGTATCTCGAGCCCCGGTCCAAGGATTGTCGCCATGTTACAGCAGGTTTTCGGCAGCTGCAGTCGCTCGTTCTTGATCGGCGTCACTTGCCTGGCTAGCGCAGTAGCCTGTGGCCCCAGCACCTCGCCGCAGCTGATCGCTCCGGGCGACCAGGTCGCGCAGGTCGGCACCGAGCTGGTGCTGATGCTGACCGGCAAGGATCCGGACGGCGACAAGCTGACCTACAGCTACTCGTCGCGCGACACCGATGGCCTCGACCGCCGCGCCGCGATCGCGACGTCGGAGAGCGGCACCGGCGTGTTCCGGTGGACGCCGACGAGCGCGGACATCGGCAGCCACGCGATCGACTTCACGGCGTCGGACGGCAGCCACAGCGCGGCCGCGACGGTCAACGTCGACGTGCGGTCGTCGTTCGGCGGCGCCGGGCCGGTGTTCACCGCGCCGGTCGGTGATGGTCAGAGCGTCGACCTGGCCCGGTCGACCTGCGTCGATGTCGAGGTCGCGGTCACCGACCCGAGCGCGAGCGCGCGGGTCCGGCTGAGCCAGGACGAGCCGCTGATCGACGGCGGGATGCTCAACCCGCACGACGACGGGCTGAGCGCGACCTGGCACTGGTGTCCGACCCGCGATCAGCAGGCCGAGTCGCGCTACTCGCTGGTGCTCGGCGCCGACGACGGCGTCAACCCGAAGCTGACCAAGACCTACCTGATCGCGCTCGACAGCGGCGCGGGCACCAGCTGCCCGGGCACCGCGCCGGTCGTGCAGAGCACGCCCAAGGACGTGTCGTCGATCGCCAACCTGACGATCACCGCGACGGTGTCCGACGACAAGGGCATCAAGGACGCGCCGCTGCTGTACTACGCGACGACCGCGCCGGCGACGCCGCCCGATCTGTCGAAGATGGCGCAGGTCGCGATGACCCAGACCTCGGGCGATCGCGCCAACGGCATGTACAGCGCGAGCGTGCCCAACCCGGTCGCTCAGCTGCCCGCCGGCTCGACGCAGACCGTCTACTACGTGATCGTCGCGGCCGACGACGACGACACGATGGGCACCTGCGATCACACGACGACGTCATCCGCGTACTCGCTCAAGGTCACGGCGACCGCGACCTCGGACGAGCCGATCTGCGCCGCGTGCACGACCGACGCGCAGTGCGGCGCCAACGACGAGTGCGTCCGGGTCGGCTCGGCGGCGTACTGCCTGCAAGCGTGCGACGGCGGCTGCCCGACCGGCTACACCTGCTCGGCCACGCCGGTGACCTCGGTCGACGGCAAGATGGCCAAGCAGTGCGAGCCCGACAGCGGCTCGTGCACGATGACCACGACGATGTGCACCGACGACAGCTGGGAGGTCAACGACAGCCGGACCGACGCGTCGAACAACCCGACGATGATGCCGGACACCTACGATCTGGTCAGCTGTCCGAGCACGACCAGCGCGACCCGCGCCAACGACGACTGGTTCAAGATCGTGACGACCGCGAGCCAGCGCGTCGACCTGCAGATCGCCGGCGACCCGGTCTCCGACCTCGACCTGCACCTCTATCACTCGGACGGCACGGTGATCACCGCGTCGACCAGCTTCGATCCCGACGAGGAGATCTCGACCTGCCTGCCCGCCGGCACCTACTACGTCAAGGTCAACGGCTTCGGCCACGCCCGCAACGAGTACCTCATGTCGTACGCGGCCACGGCCGAGGCCTGCAACACGAGCTGCACCGACGACGCCCTCGAGGACGACGACACGTACAGCCAGGCGCGCGAAACCACCTACCCGAGCTACGCGTCGACCGGCAACCAGATCTGCCCGGCGGACGACGACTGGTACCACGTGCCGCTCTACACCGGCGACGTGATGACCGTCGACCTGACCTTCACCCAGAACAACGACCAGCAGGACCTCGACCTCCACCTCTACAAGTCCAGCGTCGACCTCACGCCGTGCAGCGCCGCCGACCCCACCACCTGCACCATCGCCCACGGCCAGAGCGGCTCGTCCAACGAGCACACCACCTTCACCGCGCCCGCCGGCTGCGACGCCGGCTGCGACTACTACGTCGTGGTCCGCGGCTTCGACAACTCGTCGAACGCCTACGCCATCAAGATCGCCGTCCAGTAGGTCAGCGGGCGACGACGGCGTGGTCTTCGCCGAGGGCGAAGCTGACCAGGCCCTGGGCGGCCGGGTCGGTGAGGAAGCCGGGGAGCTCGGCGCCGAGCTGGGAGGACAGGATGCGGAGGCCGGCCAGGAGGGAGCCGGAGGCAACGAGGCCGGCGCGCAGGCCGGTGACCTTGAGGTCGCGCTCGAAGTCGAGGTGGTTGAAGCTGTTGGCGTCGATCGCGAGCGCGAACGGCTTGAGCTCGTTCATCAGGTTGGTCGGGATCAGGCGGCGCAGCTTCTGGGCCTGGACGGCGATCGCGTCGGCGTTGACGCCGATGATCGGGAAGTCGGCCTGGAACAGCCGGAGCAAGGCCAGGACGAGGACGCCGAGGTCGTCGGTCGGGAGCCGGGCCGGGATCGCGAGCGAGGCCTGGGCGAGCTTGAGCGCGCCGCCGGCCGCGAACCGGATGGTGTCGCCACCGGTGCTGGCGATCGCGCTGCCGATGATCAGCGACACCGGGCTGGTCGGCTCGGCGACCATGACCCACGGCTGGCGGTTCGAGATGTAGACGTCGAGCTCGCCGAAGCCAAGGCCGGTGGCGACCGATTGCGCGACCGCCGCGACCGGATTGTCCTTGGCGCGCAGCCGATCGCCGCGGGTCACGCCGTACGGTCGCAGATCGACG
>DASWOO010000166.1:0-9499 GCA_036404335.1 Kofleriaceae bacterium | reverse complement strand
AGCCGCGGGTCCTCGATCGGGATCAGCACCTCGACGCGCTTCTCGAGGTTGCGCTGCATCGCGTCGGCCGAGCCGATGTAGTAGTCGGGCTTGCCGGCGTTGTGGAAGTAATAGATCCGCTCGTGCTCGAGGAACCGGCCGAGCACGCTGACGACCTTGATCGTGCTCGACACCCCCGGCAGCCCGGGCCGCAAGCGGCAGGTGTCGCGGATGATCAGGTCGATCGTGACCCCGCGCTGCGACGCGCGATACAGGGCGCGCGCCATGTCGATGTCCTCGAGCGCGTTCATCTTCCACTGGATGTGGCCGCGCCCGCCGGCGCTCTGCAGCGCGATCTCGCGCTCGATCTTGTCGAGCAGCGCCTGCTTGAGCTGCTTGGGCGCGACGAGCAGCTTCTGGTACTTGCGCCGCGGCTTGTAGCCGGTTGTCAGGTAGTTGAACAGCTCGGTCAGGTCGCGGCCGATCGCGTCGTCGCAGGTGAACACCGCGAGGTCGGTGTATAGCCGCGCCGTGCCCGCGTGGTAGTTGCCGGTCGCCAGGTGGGCGTAGCGCCGCAGCCCGTCGTAGTCCTGGCGGACGACCAGCGTGATCTTGGTGTGGGTCTTGAGCCCGACGACGCCGTAGGTCACGTGGATGCCGGCGCGCTCCATGCGCGACGCCCACTTGATGTTGGCCTCCTCGTCGAACCGCGCCTTGAGCTCGAGCACGACGGCGACCTGCTTGCCGTTCTTGGCCGCGCGCACCAGGTGCCTGATGACCTCGCTGTCCTTCGACGTCCGGTACAGGGTCATCTTGATCGCGCGGACCTTGGGATCGTCGGACGCCTCGCGCAGGAACCGCTCGACGCTCTGCTGGAACGACTCGAACGGGTGGCGGACCATCAGCGACTGCGCGTCGCGGATCGCGTGGAAGATGCTGCCGTCGGTCAGCAGATCGATCGGCGAGACCGGCGCGTGCGGCGGGTCGCGCAGCTCGGGGACATCCAGCGTCGCGATCTCCATCAGATCGCGCTGGCCGAGCAGGCCTTCGGCCTCGAACACGTCGGAGACCTCGTCGAGCCCGAGCTCGGCGGCCAGCCGGCCGCGCAGGACCGGCATCATCGCCTTGTTGACCTGCAACCGGACCACCGGTGCGAACTTGCGGTCGCGCAGCTCGATCTCGATCAGCTCGAGCAGATCCTCGGCCTCTTCCTCGTCGCGCTCGGTCACCGCGTTGCGCGTCACCCGGAACCGGGCGCAGGCCTCGATCTCCATGCCGGGGAACAACAGGTCGAGGTTGTTGGCGATCACGTCGGCGAGATCGACGAACACCCGCGACGTGCCCAGCCGCAGGTAGCGCGGCGTGCCGCCCTGCGACGGGACCTTGACCCGCGCGAGCAACGTCTCGGAGTCGTTCTCGTAGCGCAGCGAGACGAGCAGGTTCAGCGACAGGTTCGAGACGAACGGGAACGGGTGCGCCGGGTCCATCGCCTGGGGCGTGACCAGCGGGAAGATGTTGTGCAGGTAGTGCTCGCGGACCCACGCCTGCTGCTGCGGATCGAGCTCCTTGTAGGGCGCGATCCACACCCCGGCGGCGCGCAGCTCGGTCATCAGCTTGTCGAGGATCTGGTTCTTGTTGGTCTCGAGCCGGTTGATCAGCTCGAGGCAGTCGTTGATCTGCTGCTGCGGGGTGCGGCCGTCGGGCGACATCCGGTGCAGCTGCGCGCCGACCTGCTGCTTGAGCCCGCCGATCCGCTTCTGGAAGAACTCGTCGATGTTCGAGCTGACGATCGACACGAACTTGAGCCGCTCGAGCAGCGGCACGCGCTCGTCCTCTGCCTCGTGCAGCACGCGCCAGCAGAAGTTGAGGTAGGTCAGCTCGCGGTTGAGGTACAGCTCGGGCGCGGCGAGGTCGGTCGGCACCACGTCGCCCAGCGACGGCGCGGGCGGGGTCCGGCCGGGGACCTCGATCGGCCGCTCGGGCGCGCGGGTCAGCGGCGGGCGCGGCATGGCCTCGATCGGCCCGCTGATCGTCGCCGAGGGCGAGCTGCTGAACGCCGGCATCGTGCCGCTCGCGGCGGGATCGAGCGCGGGCTCGGGCACCGAGAGATCGCCAAACGCCGGACGTTCCATGGACATCGAGCCCCCAGTATACCGCTCCTGGGAGGCGACGGTCCCGGCTGGCGACCCGGGGATCTTCAGCGATTACAGCGTGCTGGAGCGCTCACCGGTCGCCACGGCGAATCCCTGACGCCCGTGGCCCTGATCGATCCACACGTGCCCGCCCTCGAGCCCGCCGGCGACGACCTTCGCCGCGCCCAGCTCCTGCGACCACAGCGCCTTGCCCGAGCGCAGGTCGATCGCCACGAGCTGGTGCCAGTCGGCGCCGGCGACGACCTCGTAGGTCCGCACGTGGTCGCTCAGGGTGACCGGGCTGCCCGGCTCGTCGACCGTCGGGCCGTGCTCGGGCGCGAGCCGCATGCCGCCGAGCTTGGACGAGTCGTGCATCGACAGCGCGAACAGCTCGGCGTGGCCGTCGCGGACCACGCGGACCGACACGGCGACGGGGCCCCACGCCAGGCCGGTCGCGCCGGCGTGCCCGGCGTAGCGCGGCACCAGCGCCTGCCACTTGACCTGCTCGTCCTCGCGCAGCTCGACGAACGCGCGCTCGCCGCCGCCGGCCTCGGCCCGGACCACCAGCTGGTGGTGATCGTCGACGACCTCGCGCTCGATGACGTCGCCGGCGACCGGCCGGACGTGCACGATGTACCAGGCGCCGACCCCGGCCACGCCGGCGCCGAGCGCGACGATCGCCGGGCCGATCCAGCCGAGCTTGCTCACCGCGCCCGGCTCCACGCCTCGGCGAAGATCTCGGCGAGCGGCCGCAGCGGCAGCAGCCGGCCGAGCGGCGCCGCGAGCCCGCCGCGCTCGAGGTGCGCCCCGTACAGCGGCAGCTTCTGCTGCTCGCAGGCGGGGTGCGGCGGGAACAGCTGCTCCCACGGCGAGTCGAGCACGAACTTGCGGTTGGCCCGCGGGTGCTTGGTCTCGATGACCAGGCCCTTGGCGACCAGCACGCCGGCCGCCTTCTTGTGCTTGGCCTGGCTCCAGCCGTTGACCTCGCGGATCGGCGCATCGCCGCAATCGACCAGCGCGAGCAGCTGGAGGTACAGCGTGGCCGCCTCGCGATCGAGGCCGCGCCGGGCCGCGACCTCGTCGACCAGCGCCGGCACCGAGACCCGCGGATCGAGCTCGTTCGCGCCGGCCGGGGCCGGCGAGACGGTCGCGTTCTTGATGATCGCGGCGACGCCGGGCGACAGCAGGGTCTGCCACACCGGATACAGCCCCGACCACGGGTAGGTCTGCGTCGGGTAGTGCAGCTCGGCGGCGACCCGGGCCAGCGCGTGGTTGGCCTCGTCGTCGAGCGCGAGCCGCGCCGGCCGGAAGTAGACGTAGCCGTGGGCGACGACCAGCGGGCCGTTGTCGACGCCGTGGTGCGCCGGGTTGGTCTGGTAGCCCGGCGCGACGTAGGGCTTGCCCTCGATCTTGGTCGCCCTGGAGCCGCCGAACAGCAGCAGCTCGGGGTTGGCGAGCCGCGCCAGGATCTTGGCGTGGAGCTTGGGCACGGCCAGCCGGCGGGCATCGCCCACGGGCAGGTAGCTGCCGAGCATGCACACCGCCTGGGTGCCCGCGAGCAGCGCGTCGCCGTTGAACGGCGTCCGCTCGGACGTGGTCCGGGGCGGTCCGTCGTGGTTGGTGTACCAGCGCGCGTCGACGTCGAACGTCGACGGCTGATCGGCCAGCGCGGCCTCGATCTGCCCGATGTCGAACGGCGCGACGATCCGACGGAGGTCGTCGAGGACGTCCATCAAGTCTGGTTGACCGGCTTGCCGCCCGCCGGGGGGTTGGAATGATCGAACGGCTTGGGCCGCGACAGCCCGCCCGCGCCCGGCACGGCGGCCTTGGCCTGGGCCAGGACGCGCCGGCCCGCGGCGAAGAACACCGTGACCTTGCCGGGCTCGGCGATCTCGACCACGCCCGACCCGAAGGTCGGGTGATCGAGCCGCTCGCCGACCTCGAACGCCTCGCTCGCCCGGTAGGGCTTGCTCGGCTTGGACATGTCGGCCGCGACCGACGGCTTCTCGAACCGCTCGACCGGCGAGCGCGATGAGGACGACGACTCGCGCGCCTCCTTCGCCGCCTTCGGCGGACGGATCGCCGCGGGCAGCTTGGCCGCCGCTGCAGCCCCGTGCGGGGACTTGTAACGGTGGTCGGCCCCGCACTGCTTGCAATGGACCTTGGCGATCTTGTCGCCGACTTTTGCCACGACGACGTGCCAGACATCGCCGCATTTCGAACAGAGCGCCTCGACGTCGGCGCCAACACCTGGAGACATGGGGTCGGCAGCATAGCAGCTTGCGCAGCTACGGGAGAGCCGTGCACTAATCGGGTATGAGCCTGGTGGCGGCAGACGCGCTAGTCGCGTCCGCGGACGAGCTGTTCCGCGCAGAGAAGTTTTCGGAGGCTCTGAGCAAGTTCGAGCGGGCGACGCAGGTCTATCCGCAGCATGCGCAGGCCTGGAAGGGCGTAGGCCATTCACTGCTGTGCCTGGGGCGGCCTCACGAGGCCGCGCGGGCGTTCGACCGGGCGATCGGCCTCAAGCCGGACAGCGCGACGGCGCTGTGGGGCGGGGCGGTGGCCCACGCCGACATCGGCAACAAGGTCGTCGCGCAGAACTACCTGCGCCGGACCCTGGTGCTGCAGCCGACCTGGCTGGACATGGCGCTGTCGGTGCCGCAGCTCGCCACGTTCCTCCAGCCGTCGAACCGGGCCGCCGACGCCCTGCGCACCGTGCTCGGCACGTTCTCGACCCGGGCTTACCACCGGTCCAATGATCAGGCCGTGGCGCTCGAGATCGGCCGGTTCCCCAACCAGCCGCAGCCGACGCTGTGGACCTACGCGACGATCGGCCTGTCCAACACCAAGTGGCCCGAGGCCGGCCGGCCGCGGGTCGAGCTGCTGCTGGCGACGACGATCGACGCCGAGGTCTGCGGCCAGATCCTCGCCAACCTGGCGTTTCACCTCGCCGATACCGGGTTCTTCCCCGAGCCCGGCGTGATGGTCCGCGACGTGATCGGCGCGCTCGGCGCCGCCGACCTGTCCGAGCGCTTGCCTCACGTCTACATCACCCTCCCGCTATCCTGGCGGATCGACCCGCCGATCGATCACGGCCCGCCGGTGATCACCGTCGCGCAGGTCGTGGCGGTGTCCGAGGCCGAGTACCAGCGGTGGCGCGAGGATCCCGACGGGTTCGAGGCCGATATCAAGCAGCGGCGCGACGAGCTGATGGACCTGAACCGCCGAGGCTGATTCCGGGCACAGTAAATGCGCGACACCGGGAATGCCGGGCCGCCCAGCAGTGGTATGACGGGGCCCATGAAGCTCCTTTCCAGCCTGGCGCTCATCGCGCTGGTCACCGCCGCCGGTTGCGAGCAGCAGCCGTCGAAGCTCGACAAGCTCACCACCAAGGCGCCGAAGGACTCGGCCCACCCCGGTGCCACGCCGTCGGCCACGCCCAGCGCGCTCAAGATCGATCGCTCGGGCTCCGTCGAGGACCGCCTCGCGCGGCTCGAGGACGCCTACGACAAGAACGCCGAGGCGCTCGACTTCCTGGGCAAGGTCTACGGCCAGCAGAAGCAGCAGCAGCAGGCGCAGGAGCGCGAGGAGCCGGCCGAGGACGCGATGTTCGCGGTCAACATCGCCGACGCGGTCAAGGCCGGTCAGGTCGACGGCCCGGCCTCGGCGCCGGTGACGATCGTCAAGGCGTTCGACTTCGCGTGCCCGTACTGCCAGCGCGTCTCGGCCACGCTCGAGGAGCTGGTCAAGGAGTACAACGGCAAGGTCCGCGTCGTGTACACCAACATGCTCGTCCACCCGCCGGCCAAGGACGCGCACCTCGCGAGCTGCGCCGCCGCCAAGCAGGGCAAGTACAACGAGTTCAAGCACGCGTTCTGGGAGAAGGGCTTCCTGCCCTACGCCGAGGCCCGCGACCCGTCCAAGCTCGGCGAGGAGAACATCCTCGTGATCGCCAAGGGCATCGGCCTCGACACCGACAAGCTCAAGACCGACATGCACGCTCCGGAGTGCGAGGCGCGGATCAAGGCCGACATGGAGGAGCTCAAGAAGTTCCACGTCAACGCCACGCCGACGTTCTTCATCAACGGCAAGCACGTCGGCGGCGCGCTGCCCAAGGAGCAGTTCAAGCAGATCATCGACGAGAAGCTCAAGGAAGCCGACGCGTCGGGCGTGCCGGGCGCCGAGTACTACGACAAGGTCGTGATCGCCAAGGGCGAGAAGCAGTTCCGCTCGAAGATGGATCCGAAGCCTCAGTAAGCGACCCGGGCTTGCCGATCGGGCCGGGGATTGTCATTGTCCCCGGCCGATGAAGCAGCTCAGCGCGGTGATGTTCGTGGCGGCGGCCGTGATGGCCGGGTGCCAGCCCAAGGCAGCCCAGAGCGGCGCGACGACGCCAGCCCCGCCGGCGCTCCCCGTGAGCGCCGCGCCGACGCCGGCGCCGGTGCCGACCGCCAGCGGTGACCACACCGGCACCGTCGAGCAGCGGCTCGCGCGCATCGAGGACCAGCTGGCGCAGAGCGCCGAGGCCCTCGTGTTCCTGCGCAAGGTCTACGAGGCGCAGAAGGCCCAGCAGCAGGCCGCGGATCGCGACGAGTCGGCCGAGGACGCGATGTACGCGGTCAACGTCGCCGACGCGGTCAAGGCCGGCCAGGTCGACGGCCCGGCGACCGCGGCGGTGACGATCGTCAAGGCGTTCGACTTCGCGTGCCCGTACTGCCAGAGCACGGTCGAGCCGATGCGCGAGCTGGTCGCCGAGAACAAGGGCAAGGTCCGCGTGGTCTACATGAACCTCGTCGTCCACGCGCCGGCGCGCCCGGCCCACCTGGCGAGCTGCGCGGCCGCCCGGCAGGGCAAGTACAAGGAGTTCAAGGACGCGTTCTGGACCAAGGGCTTCGAGCCCTACGCCCAGCGCCACGATCCGAGCTTGCTCGGCGAGGACAACATCGCCGCGATCGCCAAGGGTGTGGGCCTCGACGTCGGCAAGCTCAAGGCCGACATGAAGAGCCCGGCGTGCGAGGCGCGGATCACCGCCGACATGGCCGAGCTCCAGAAGTTCCACGTCGACGCGACGCCGACGTTCTTCATCAACGGCCACCTGGTGGCCGGCGCGCGACCCAAGGAGGACTTCCAGCACGAGGTCGACGACGCGCTCAAGCAGGTCACCGCGTCGGGCGTGCCGGCGGCGCAGTACTACGACAAAGTCGTGCTCGCCAAGGGCGAGAAGGCCTTTCGCTCGAAGATGGATCCGAAGCCAGGAAGCTAGCGCAGGCGCTGGCCGGTGCCCGGCTGGTAGTCGGTGATCGCCATCTCGAGGTCGCCGTAGTCGGTGGTCGCGCGGATCTCGAGCGGCACGCGGCCGTCGTCGTCGCTGATCCACATCGTGAACTGGCGCTCCTCGCTGGCGGCGACGCGCTGGCCCTTGCGGTCGAGCTTGTAGGTCCGGCCCTCGATGCGCAGCGCGGGCAGGTCGCCGAGCTTGGTGACCAGCTGCTCCTTGCCAGCGATCTTGAGGTCGGTGTGCCACACGTAGCGGCTGCGGAACACCTCGAGCGACAGCGCCGAGCCGGACGGTCCCTCCCAGCCGCGCAGCGCGATCTGGAACGCGTTGTAGTCCCAGAGCACCGGCGTCGACACGGCCTGCGGCTCGTCCTTGCCCGGCGCGTCGTTGACGTGGAAGCTCACGGGCACGGCGGCGCCCTGGCGGGCGGCGAGGTCGACGACCACGTGCTCGACGTCGGTGCTCGAGCCCGTCGCGTACTCCTCGGCGGTGAATCGGAGCGAGTGGCCGGTGGTCGTGTCGATCCACGAGGTGTAATGGTCGTCGATGGTCGCGACGAACGACGCCAGGCCGGTGGTCCGGGCGTGGCTCTGGACCACCACGACCGGCTTGCCGCCGAGCTGCGTGACCTCACCCACGCCGATCTCGTAGGTCGCCAGATCCACGCCCTTGAGCGACAGCGAGTACTGCATGTGCTCGCCGGGCGTGACCAGCGGCGGGCCATCGTGCAGCGTGCCGTCGGGGACCGCCGCGGTGCCGCCGATGGCGGCGGGACTGGTCGGGCCGGCCGATCCCGGCGGCTTCCCGCATCCGGCGAGCGCCAGCGTCGCCGATAACATCGCTTTGATCACAGAACGCTTCACCTGCGAAGCCTAGCCGGGACGGGCGGCTTCGTCAGGGGCTCCGGATCGACTTCCGGGGCCATGGCTGGTAACGTTCGCGCCTGCTCGCCGGGCAGCGAGCACGAGAGGCATTCGATGGATACGAAGCACCTGGACCGGGTCGTGATCCGGTTTGTCGGCGACTCCGGCGACGGCATGCAGCTGACCGGCAGCGAGTTCGCGAAGGCCGCGGCGGAAGCCGGCAACGACATCTCGACGTTCCCCGACTTCCCGGCCGAGATCCGCGCGCCCGCGGGCAGCCTGTTCGGCGTCTCGGGGTTCCAGCTGCACTTCTCGTCGTCGGAGATCCACACCCCGGGCGATGCCCCGGACGTCCTCGTGGCGATGAACCCGGCCGGGCTCAAGACCAACCTGAAGGACCTGGTCGAGCACGGCACGCTGATCGTCAACACCGGCGCGTTCATCGAGGCCAACCTCAAGAAGGCCAGCTACCAGTCGAACCCGCTCGAGGACGGCAGCCTCGACAAGTACAAGGTCCACGCCGTCGACATCAACCACCTGACGATGACGGCGCTCGACGACAGCCCGCTGTCGAACAAGGAGAAGGCGCGCGCCAAGAACTTCTTCGCGCTCGGCCTGGTGTTCTGGATGTACGGCCGCGAGCTCGAGGGCGAGATCCGCCGCATCCACCAGCAGTTCGCCAAGAAGCCGGAGTTCGGCGAGGCCAACGTCAAGGTGTTCAAGGCCGGCTACCACTTCGGCGAGACCGCCGAGGTGTTCCAGACCGTCTACAAGGTGCCGCCGGCGACGTTCAAGCCCGGCATGTACCGCAACATCACCGGCAACGAGGCGATCGCGCTCGGCCTCGTGGTCGGTGCCGAGCTCGCCGGCAAGAAGCTGTTCTACTCCGGCTATCCGATCACGCCGGCGTCGTCGATCCTGCACTCGCTCGCCAAGTACAAGAACTTCGGCACGATGACGTTCCAGGCCGAGGACGAGATCGCGGCGATGGGCGCGGCGCTCGGCGCGGCGTACGGCGGCTCGATCGCGGTGACCGCGTCGTCGGGCCCGGGCATCGCGCTCAAGGGCGAGGCGATCGGCCTGGGCATCATGACCGAGCTGCCGGTCGTGATCCTGAACATCCAGCGCGGCGGGCCGTCGACCGGCCTGCCGACCAAGACCGAGCAGTCCGACCTGTCGCAGTCGCTGTTCGGCCGCAACGGCGAGTCGCCGATGCCGGTGCTCGCCGCCAAGTCGCCGGGCGACAC
>DASWOO010000165.1:0-14636 GCA_036404335.1 Kofleriaceae bacterium | reverse complement strand
CACCGACTGGTCGGCCGATAACCTCGGCAAGGCCTCGATCAACACCAAGACCAACACGCCGCCGAGCGTGACGATCGGCTACGGCCATCACCTCGACAACGGCATGGGGTGGGGCGTCGGCGCCGGCGTCAACGTGCCCGCCGGCGGCTCGCTGTACTGGCCCGACGGCTGGGCCGGTCAGGACTACATCCGCAGCGTCAAGCAGCAGGTCTTCGCGATCGGCGCCGGCGCGGCGTTCCAGCCGCTGCCGTACCTGAAGGTCGGCGCGAGCTACCTGCGGTTCCAGGCCACCGAGGAGCTGCACCAGGGCATCAACTTCCTCGACCACTACGGCGACGCCGGCCTGGCGATGTCGGGCGGCGCCAACGGCTTCATCGTCGCCGCCGAGGTCGATGTCCCGCAGGTGCCGCTCAAGATCGGCCTGACCTACAGCCACGCGAGCAAGTTCGACCTGTCGGGCAACGCGCACTTCACCGAGGTGCCGACCGCGTTCCAGCCCAAGCTCCACGATCAGGACGTGACCGAGCAGCTGACCATCCCGGACATCTTCTACGCCGGCGCGTCGTACGAGGTGGTGCCGCGGCTGACGGTGATGGCGTCGTGGAACTTCGAGCGCTGGAGCCCGTACAAGAGCGACGAGTTCAACGGCTCGAGCGGGCTCAGCATCGTCGTCAACCGCAACTACAAGAACGCGCAGGTCTACCGGCTCGCCGCCGAGTGGGAGAACGTGCCGTTCCTACCGCTCCTGACCCTGCGGCTCGGCGTGCTGCGCAGCATCTCCGACCAGCCCAAGGACACCGTGTCCCCGTCCTTGACCGACGGCGACAGCACGGCGGTCTCGGTCGGCGTCGGCGTCAACGTGCTGCGGCAGCTGCGGATCGACGCGGCGTATCAGCACGCGTTCTTCGACAACGTGACCGCGGACCCGAACAGCATGGAAGTGCTGCAGGGCACCTACAAGACGCAGGTCGATCTGATCTCGATCGGCCTGCAGGTCCGCACCGACCTCGGCCTCAAGTAGCTCGCGCGGCTCAGGCGTCGAGCGGGCCGGTCAGCTCGCCGCGCACGAACTGGCGGACCAGGGGATCGTCGGCGTCGGCGATCGTGGCGGCGGGGCCGCGGTAGCGCAGCTCGCCGCGGTAGAGAAAGGCGATGTCGTCGACGAACCGGGCTAGCGCCGCGACGTCGGACGACACCGCGATCACCGTGGCGCCGGTCCGCGCCTGATCGGCGGTCAGCAGGTCGTAGATCTTCTGCGTGGTCACCGGATCGAGCCCGGCGGTGGGCTCGTCGTAGATCACCAGCTCGGCGTCGGTGACGGTCGCGCGCGCGATCCCGACCCGCTTCTTCATCCCGCCGGATAGCTCGGCGGTCCGCTTGTGCTCGCTGCCGGCCAGGCCCACCGCGCGCAGCCGGTCGGCGACCCGCGCGGCGATCGCGCCGGCGTCGAGCTGGCCGCGCTGCTCGAGCGGGAACGCGACGTTGCCGGCGACGC
Source organism: Kofleriaceae bacterium (assembly GCA_036404335.1). Classification (GTDB taxonomy): domain Bacteria; phylum Myxococcota_A; class Polyangia; order Haliangiales; family Haliangiaceae; genus JABFXX01. Next base: position 13,141 of record DASWOO010000165.1, on the reverse strand, counting down.
TCAGGAAGTCGAACAGGGCGTAGCTCTGGAACAGCATGCCGATCCGCTGGCGCAGCGCGCCGAGCGCGACCTCGCCCAGGCCGGTGAGCCGGGTGCCGAGCACGTCGATCGCGCCGGCGTCGGCCGGCTCGAGCCCGGCGACGAGCTTGGCGAGCACGGTCTTGCCCGACGCGGCGGGGCCGATGATGCCGAGCTTGCCGCCGCGCGCGACGTCGAGCGAGATGCCGCGCAGCACGGAGCGGCCGCCGAGCTGCTTGTGGACGTCCGCCAGCCGGACGGCCGGGCCCGGGCCCGCCGAGGTCATGGCGGGCACAGCGCCCGGCCGCGCGCGACGTACTTGGAGTCGGGGAAGTCGCGCCCGAGCTGGGCCAGGGCCGCGCACGCCGCCGCGTGGTCGCCGCCGCGCTCGAGCGTGACCGCCAGCTCGTACAGCGCGTCGTCGCGCAGGATCGACGCCGGGTAGTCGACCGGCAGCCGGCGGAACGCGGCGAGCGCGCCGGGCAGGTCGTGCAGGTCGTCGCGCAGGATCTGGCCGAGCAGCAGCTGGGCGTCGTCGAGCCAGACCGAGAAGTACGAGCCGGCGAAGTACGCGACCTCGCGGGTCGCGAGCAGGCCGCGCAGCCGGGTCACCGCGCCGGGCGGATCGCCGAGCAGCCGCGAGATCCGCGCGGCGTGCCAGCGCGCGTCGTCGCGCATCCCGCTGCCCGGGGTGTCGACCGGGATCCGGTCGTACAGCGCGCGCGCCGCGGCCAGATCGTGGAGCTCGTGCTCCTCGAGGTCGGCCATCGACCACAATAAATTATCGGCGACCTCGGTGGCGGCGTGCTGGGTCAGGACCCGCGCCAGGTCGTCGATCAGCGCGCGCGGATCGCGGGCCCGGCCATCGCGCAGCAGGCTGCGCAGCGCGTCGCCCGCGGTCGGCTCGTCGGGGAAGTCGGTGACCACGCGCCACAGCGCGGTCCACGCCGGCGTGACCTGGCCGGCCTGGAGCAGCAGCTCGCCGGCGCGGTACAGCGCGATCGCCGCCGTCGCCGGATCGGTCGTCCGCGTCGGGATCGCCAGGTACGCGTCGATCGCCGCCTGGCTCCGCCGGGCGTGATCGAGGACCTCGGCCTCGCCGATCAGCGCGTCGTGGCACGCGGCGATCGCGCGCCGCGGCGGCCGCAGCCGGCCGCACGTGGCCTGCGCGGCGCGATAGCTGACCAGCGCGCCGTCGACATCGCCGGCGTCGGCGCGGCGCTCGGCCACGGTCAGCTGCGACAGGGTCGCCGGCGCCGAGCACGCGACGCAGCCCCAGACGAGCGCCGCGCGGCCGATCACGACCCGGCCGCGGCCTCTGGGCTCTGGGCCGACCGGGCGATCTCGACGATGAGCTCGGCCGCGCGCAGCACCGCCGCGCGATCGACGTCGAGGTGGGTCACCGCGCGCACGCGGTTGCCGGTCGTGGCGTTGAGCAGCACGCCCTGGGCGCGGGCGCGCTCGACGACCTGTGCCGGCGTGCCGCGCGCGAGCCCGAACATCACGATGTTGGTCTGGATCGCGGACGGGTCGATCACGATCGACGGGGACTCGGCGAGCCGCTCGGCCATCGCCCGGGCGTTGGCGTGATCGTCGGCGAGCCGCGCCCGGTGGTGTTCGATCGCGTGCAAGCCGGCTGCGGCGAGCAGGCCCGCCTGGCGCCAGCCGCCGCCGTACATCTTGCGCAGCTTCATGCACCGCGCGATCAGCTCGCGCTTGCCGCAGATCAGCGAGCCGATCGGCGCGCCGAGCCCCTTGGACAAGCACACGCTGACGGTGTCGAACCCGGCCGCCAGCTCGCGCTCGCTGGTGCGGGTGGCGACCGCCGCGTTCCACAGCCGGGCGCCGTCGAGGTGGACCGCGAGGCCCAGGCCGTGCGCCGTCTCGATCACGTCGGTCAGCTGGCCGCGCTCCCAGCACACGCCGCCGGCCATGTTGTGGGTGTTCTCGATCGCGACGACCTTGGTCAGCGACAGGTGGACATCGCTGCCCGCCTTGTGCGCCCTGCGGACGTCGTCAGCGGTGAACAGGAAGTCCGGCGTCTGGTAGGTCTGGACCCCGGCGAGCGCGGCGAGCGAGCCGGCCTCGAACCGCCAGACGTGGGCCTCCTTGCCGATCACGATCTCGTCGCCCGGCTGGGTCTGCGCGCGCAGCGCGATCTGGTTGGCCATCGTGCCGCTGGCCACGAACAGCGCGGCCTCGGTGCCGATCAGCTCCGCGACCCGGTCTTGCAGCCGGTGGACCGTCGGGTCGTCGTTGTAGACGTCATCGCCGACCTCGGCGTCGGCCATCGCCTGGCGCATCGCGCGCGTCGGCCGAGTGATGGTATCGCTGCGCAGATCGATCGTCGCCGTCATCGCGGCGAGCCTAGCATCTCGTCGGCTACGGCGTCGGCGATAGCGTCAGGTCGTCGGTCGGCGGCGGCGCCGGCGCGGGCGCCGGCTTGGCGGGCGCGGGCGACGGCGCCGGGGCGGGCGAGCCGAGCTCGACGTGCAGCTTGGCCTCGAGCCGGCGCAGCATCGCGATCTCGAGCCAGCTCGGCCGGTCCTCGATCTGCAGCACGAACTTCACCTCGCTGCGGCCGTCGCGCACCACGGTCATGACCTCGAGCGCGCCGCGGAACGTCTTGCCCTCGTCGCGCAGCTCGAACACCACGTAGCCGGCGTCGGCGTCCTTCTCGGTGACCTTGACCCGCTCGTCGACGACCAGGAAGCGCACCGCGGTCGGCCACGCCTGATCCCGCGCGTAGCCCAGCGTCTTCTCCGAGCGCGCCCACGCCGCCGGCACGTGCCCGGCGGTCAGCGCGAGCCCGAACACGATCGACGCCATGCCCGCGCGCCTAGTGCTGTTCTGCGGCATGCACCGGATCGTCGGTGCCCCGCGGCGCCGGCGCCAGTTTCTTGCCGACCGACGAGAACAAATCGTGGAACGACACCCATGGCGTCGCCAGGCCCAGGCCACCCATCGCCACGTACCACGCGACCTGCAGCAGGTGCTGGGCGATCGCGAAGGCCAGCGCGGTGGCGTACAGCGGCGTGCGCGCCGCCTCGCTGCCGAGGTTCAGGTACAGCGACAGGCCGAACAGGGTGAACGCCTGGAACTGGCCGACCAGCCCCGGCGAGTTCGGCAGCGAGATCCCGATGCCGACCAGGCCCATCGTCGCGAACGCGCCGGCGATCGACAGATCCAGGTGGAACGCGCGCGCCAGCACCCACACGCCCAGGCCGTTGCAGCCCCAGTAGACCAGGCTCCACGCCACGAACAGGCTCATGTTGCGGGCGTCGCGCAGCGCGCCGAACCCGCGGATCATGTCGAGCACCCGGTGCTCGATCTTGGCGGCGAGGCCGGGCGCGAACCGCGGCAGGAGGCTTACCGCGAGCGACAGGTGGACGGTGCGCTGCGGCCACAGCATCGCGAAGATCAGGAAGATCAGCAGGGTCGAGAACCCGCCGAGCGCGATGTACGCCGTCGCCATCATCCAGGACGGCGAGTCCTCGCTCCGGTGCAGAAAGAACGTCACGAACACCATCAGCGAGATCAGCAGGCCGTCGACGATGCGCTCGACCGCGACCGTGCCTAGCGCGGCCGACGCCGAGGTGTAGCCGCCCTTGCGCAGCAGGCCCGGGCGGACAAACTCGCCGAGCCGCGCCGGCAGCGCCAGGATCGCCATGAACCCGACCGACGAGATCGCCAGGAGCGGGCCGTCCGGCACCCGGACGCCGAGCGGCGCGAGCAGGCGGTTCCAGCGCAGCGAGCGGCAGATGTGCGTGACGATCAGCAGGCCGACGTACGCCGCGAGGTACGGGCCGAAGTCGCGCCAGGTCAGCGCGTCGATCACGCCGTGCAGCTGGGCGCGCTCGGCCGCGTCGGGCCACACCAGCCACGAGCACAGCACGAGCATGCCGATCGACAGGACGAGGTTGACCGCCAGGCGCATCTAGTCGGGTAGCTCCCCCGCGAGGATCGCCCGCGGTGCGTGATCGAACAGCCGCACGACGGCGGCATGACCGAGCTTCTTGTCGATCCAGGCGAGCCCGGCGGTCGCCTGTTGCAGGTCGCCGACCTCGTGCGCGTCGGTCGCGACCGCGCACGCCAGGCCCGTCTCGAGCAGGTGGCGGGCGGCCTTGGTCTCGCGCCGGCCGTGGAACCCGGCGACCGCGCCGAGATCGACCAGGAAGGCGCAGACCCGGCGCAGCGACCGGGCGAGCTCGTCGTCATCCCACAGCGCGTGGTAGCGCTCGGGGTGGGCGAGCACCGGCACGCGCCGGGCCAGCCGCAACTTGAATAAGTGGTCCTGCATGCCGGGGGGCATCAACGGGGGCGGCAGCTCTACCAGGAACGCCGAGCTGTCGCGGTAGCCTGGGATCTCCTGGGCGGCGAGGCGCTGGATAAATACATCATCCCACATGTTCTCGGCGCCCAACCGCAAGGTTGGATGGGTCGGTCGTCGAGACGTTTCGAGCTCGGCGAGGGATGCCTGGATCTGCGCCGCGGTGGGCAGATATCGCCCCGCGCGCTGGTGGGGTGTGACGCACTGCTCGGTCACGCCGAGGCTGGCGAGGCCATCGAGCATGGCCCGGGAGGTGGTCGCGTCGGGGGCGCCGTCGTCCAGGCCGGGCAGGACGTGGCTATGCAGATCGACGAACCCCACGAAGACGCCGGTGTATCGCACAAATCGTCGCGTTGCCCCCGCCAATCGTGCGTGATAAAAATCCAGTGTGGCTCAGCCCGAGAAGCGTGAAAATTCGGTGTTGTTCTCTCTTCGCGAGCTCCGCAACATCGAGGAGAGTCGCGTCAAGGAAGAGGAGCATGCGGTCCGCAGCGCCGAAGAGGCGCGCGTCAGCGCGGCGCAGGACGCGGAGCGTCGCCGCCGCGAGGCCGAGGAGGCCAAGGCGCGCGCCGAGCGCGACGAGCTGCTCCGCATCGAGCAGGCCCGCGAGGGCGCCGAGCGCGAGGCGCGCATGCGCGTCGAGTCGGCCGAGGCCAGCGAGCGCCAGCGCCAGCAGGCCGCGCTCGAGCAGCAGCGCCTGCAGCAGGAGATGGAGCTGCGCCGCGCTGAGGTCGCCAAGAAGCGCCCGACGTGGATGCTCGCCGTGACCGGCATCGCGCTGGTCGCCGCGGTCGCGCTCGTGTTCTTCGCGATCCAGCGAAACCACCGCACCGAGGAGGCCGATCGCCAGGCCGCCGAGTCCAAGCGGATCGCCGACCAGGCGGTGCAGGAGGCCAAGGAGGCCCAGGACCGCGTCGAGAAGCTGTCGAGCGACCTGACCTCGCTCGACAAGCGGGTCAACACCGCGGTTGACGCGGTCGTCGCCGCCCGCACCCTCTCCGAGCAGAACGCCGCGAAGGAGAACCTCGAGAAGCTGCGGCAGGAGAAGGCGGACATGGAAACGCGCATCGCGCAGGCCAAGGCCGCCGCGGCCAAGGCCGAGCGCGCCAAGGGCGTGCACTTGAGCAAAGAGTGCCTCGATAACCCGCTGGCCAAGGGCTGCGGCTAGGGACACGTAGTACCGTTCTGCCCATGACGCGGCAGAACCATCGCTACACGCTCGCGGCGCGGCCCGTCGGGCTGCCCAAACCGACCGACTTCACCTACGACACCCAGCCGGTGCCCGAGCCGGCCGACGGCGAGATCGTCGTCAAGGTCCGCTACCTCTCGCTCGACCCGGCGATGCGCGGCTGGATGAACGACGCCAAGTCGTACGTCAAGCCGATCGGGATCGGCGAGGTCATGCGCGCCGCCGGCATCGGCGAGGTCGTCGAGTCCAAGCACGCCCGATACAAGCCCGGCGACACCGTCGGCGGCCTCCTCAACATCCAGGAGTACGCCGTGGTCAAGGCCGACCACGTCACGCCGATCGACCCGTCGCACGGCCCGCTGCCCAAGATGCTGAGCGTGCTCGGCTACCCCGGGCTGACCGCCTACTTCGGCCTGTTCGACGTCGGCAAGCCGGTCGCCGGCCAGACCGTCGTGGTCTCGGGCGCGGCGGGCGCGGTCGGCAGCGTCGTCGGCCAGCTCGCCAAGATCCACGGCTGCCGCGCGGTCGGCATCGCGGGCGGCGCCGACAAGTGCAAGCTGCTCACCGAGCTCGGGTTCGACGTCGCGATCGACTACAAGGCCGGCGACCTCAAGAGCGCGCTGCGCGCGGCGTGCCCCCAGGGCATCGACGTGTACTTCGACAACGTCGGCGGCGACATCCTCGACCTCGCCCTGACCCAGCTCGCGATGCGCGCCCGCATCGTGATCTGCGGCGCGATCTCGCAGTACAACAACACCACGCCGGTCAAGGGCCCGGCGAACTACCTGTCGCTGCTGGTCAACCGCGCGACGATGGCCGGCATGGTCATCATGGACTACACCGCGCAGTTCCCCGCGGCGATCGCCGCGATGTCGGGCTGGATCGCCGAGGGCAAGCTCCAGTCCCGCGAGCACATCGTCCGCGGCCTCGAGACCTTCCCCGAGACCTTGAACATGCTGTTCCGCGGCGAGAATCACGGCAAGCTGATCCTCGAGGTCTAAGGCTAGTCGGCGCCTGCTCGGCGCCTACTCGGCGCCTACTCGGCGATGAACACGAGCGCCGTGCGCGGCGGGATCGTGAACGCGCCGGTCGCGGGGTCGTAGCTCGCGCCGGTCGCCGGCCGGCGATCGGCGGCGTCGAACTTCACGTGCACCGGGTGCAGGTGGTAGCCCTTGTGCTTCTCGGGGTCGAGGGTCAGCGTGTGCGCGACCTTGTCGACGTTGACGAAGTACATCAGGTCCCGCACGGTCGCCGGCTTGTAGCCGCGGCCGTCGAGGTGGCCGGCGATGACCGTCGGCTCCTGCGCGCTGCCGGTGTTGTAGAACGTCAGGCGCTGCACGACGTCGGCGCCGGTCCGCAGGTGGAACAACGGCTCGCTCGCGCGCAGGGTCATCAGATCGCGGAACGCGTCGCGCATCCAGGTGATCTCGGTCGAGGTCGGCTTGATCGCCGGGTTGGCGAGCAGGGGCTTGATCACCGGCCAGTTGCTGGCGTTGTCCGCGGCCTGCGGCGCGCCGACGCCGAAGTTGTTGTCGGCGTAGCTCCAGTCGAGCCGGTTGAACCAGTCGCCGCTGTTGTAGCTGTTCTGGTCCATCGACTTGCTGCGCAGGGTGTCGACGCCGGCGTGGAAGTACGCCACGCCCTGGCTGAACGCGTTGAGCGCGGCGCCGAGCAGCTGGACCCGGGCGCGATCCTCGCGGCTGGTCGCGAGCGGCAGCTTGTACGCCGAGATGTCGAACAGGGTCTGGTTGTCGTGGTTCTCGACGTAGTTGACGACCTCCTGCGGGTCGGTCACGTAGCCCGCCGGCTGGCCGTTGTAGTCCAGGTGCTGGAGCTGGGTGACCTGGTCGTCGGCGGTGCGCAGCGGGTAGGTCCGGATCGAGCCGGCGAGGCCGACCTTGATGAAGTCGCCCGCGTGGAGCAGATCGGCGCGGGTCTTGTTCGCGCCGCTGCCGTTGTCGTCGTAGTAGAGGCCGCTGATGAAGCCCTGGTTCTGGACCAGGCCCAGGCCGCTGTCGAACGGGCCGCCGCCGCGGACGTAGTCGCGCGCGCGGTCGCTGAACGTGCCGATGCCCGAGCCGTTGAGCGAGAGCTGCGACGCCTGGACGAACCGCGCGCCGTCGGCGACCTCGCCGAAGTTCCAGCCCTCGCCGATGATGTGGATGTCGCGCTTGGCCGCGGCGTCGACCGCGGCCTTGAGCGCCTGCATCGTCGTCCGCGGGTGGAAGCCCATCAGGTCGAAGCGGAACGAGTCGAGCTTGTACTGCGTGGCCCAGGTGACGACCGAGTCGATCATCAGCTTGCCCATCATGAGGTTCTCGGCCGCGGTGTTCTGGCAGCAGGTCGAGGTCTCGATGCTGCCGGTCGCGTCGAGCCGGTGGTAGTAGCCCGGCACGATCCGGTCGAGCACCGACTTGTCGTCCTGGCCGGCGGCGAACGTGTGGTTGTAGACCACGTCCATGCCGACGCGCAGGCCGGCGCCGTGCAGCGCCATGATCATCGACCGCATCTCGCGGACCCGGCTGGCGCCGTCGTCGGGATCGGTCGCGTAGCTACCCTCGGGCGAGGTGTAGTGGAACGGGTCGTAGCCCCAGTTGAAGCAGTCCTGGTCCTTGATCGGCGTGATCGCCGCCTGCTGGGCCTCGGAGTCGGGGCCCGCGTTGGGGATCGCCGGCTGGAGGCAGCCGAGCTCGGGGATGCTGGCGCCGTCGAACACCGGCAGCAGGTGGATATCGGTGATGCCGGCCTTCGCGAGGCCCTGCAGGTGGCGCATGCCGGCCGAGGCGGTGTGGGTGAACGCGAGGAACTTGCCGCGGTGCGCGCTCGGCACGGTCGGGTCGTTGGCCGAGAAGTCGCGGACGTGCAGCTCGTAGATCGACATGTCCTCCTGGGCCGGCGCCCCTTGTCCGGACAACGGCGGGGAGGTGTGCGCGGCCCAGCCGACCGGCTGCAGCGCCGGCGAGTCGAGGTTGGCGATGTAGCTGTGCTGCGAGTTGGCGTCGAGGCTGATCGAGTACGGGTCGGTGACCAGGTTCTGGACCAGGCCGACGCCGCGCACGAACACCGTCACCGCGTAGCGGTAGTACGTGCCCTCGAGGCTGTTGCCGGCGAGGGTCTTGCTCCATACGCCGGTCGCGGCGTCGCGGGTCAGATCGAGGCTGGCGAGCGGCGCCTTGCCGGTCGCGCTGTAGGTGCACACGGTGACGTGCTGCGCGGTCGGCGCCCACAGCTTGAACTGCGCGCTGCCGTGGATCGTCTTGACCCCGAGGTCGGTGACGGCCGCGGCGGCGGCGAACCGGTCGTCGAGCAGGCCGGCGAGCTGGGCGGTGGTCGCGCCGAGCACGTTGCCGGCGGCGTCCTGCTGGACCAGCACCAGCTGGCTGGTGATGACGGGGTCGAGCGCGGCCGGGTTGGCCAGGCTCAGGGTCGCGCCGGCGCCGACGAACTTGAACCGGGTCGCGAGGTCGGCCGGGATCGTGCCGGTGTACAGCGACAAGGCGAGCGAGCCGTCGGCGCCGGTGACCGGCGCGCCCGCGCGGGCGACGATCTGGCCGGTCGCCGAGTAGTACAGCCGGAACGAGCCGGTCGTGTCCGTGCTCGGCCAGCGGATCAGGCTGCGGTTGAACCAGTAGGCGCGGGCGTCGGTCGTCGAGCTGAGCCGGGTGTTGGGCTCGGCGGTGAACACCTGCGGCGTGGCCTGGAGCAGCCAGATCGGCGCGACATGGTTCGTGATGCTGAGCGCGGCGTAGGTGACGTGGATGTTGTTGGTCCAGCCGTCCTTGTTGTTGACGCCGCCGTCGGGGTTGCTCGGCAGGCCGTGGATGATGAACTCGACGCTGTCGAAGCTCGGCGGGCTCTTGACCGGCAGGTCGAATGCGACCTCGGAGCCGTCGGGCGCCGTGGCGTAGCCCGGCATCGCGGCGAGCGGCACGGGGTTGTTCCAGTCGGAGATCGCCAGGCCGGTCAGCCGGCTGACGTCGACGCCGGTGCCGTCCCACAGGTGGAGGCCCCACTGCGCGTAGTTGCCGTCGAGCCGCTTGTAGTGAACGCGCACGGTGGTGATGTCGAGTGTGCCGCCGAGCGGGTTCGAGTGATAGATCGCCGGGTCCCCGGACTTGAGCCACAGCTCGCCGCCGTCGGAGAACTTCCACAGCCGGTCGCCGTCGGGGTCCTTGGTGTCGCCCTGGTGGACGATGAAGCCGAAGCCCGCGGCCTGGGCGGCCGTGAACTTGGCGGCCTCGATCTGCCAGAACGCGCCGTAGTCATCGTAGCCGGTGATCGGCAGCGGGTTGGGGTAGGTCACGCCGGGGTAGTCTGCGATGTACTGGCCGGCCGGGTTCACCTGCCAGACGTGCAGGCCCCACGGCGCGTAGTTGGCGTCGGGGCGATTGTAGTGGACCTTGACGTTGATCGGCGTCGAGCCGCCGCCGCCCGAGGTCGGCACGGCGTCGAGCACGGTGCTGAGCGGCGCGCCGCACACCTCGCTCGGCGGGGTGCCGGTGCCGCCGCCGATCGGGATGAGCTGCGGGCTGACGGTGGTGGGCGTCGTCGGCGAAGGGTCGCTACTGCAGGCGCCGACCGCGGCGAGCAGGGCGAGCGCGGCGAGCGCAGAACGGGGCAGGGATGGCCTGGCTGGCATGAACAACTCCGAGGCGCACCGCGAGAACGGCGCGCCGATATCGGCACGCGCGAGACGGCGCTACTCGCAGTTTTGCCGGCTTATTCGGTAATGGTCAATGCTTACAATGTGAGGACCGAAGATCGCGAGTCCCGTGCGCCGGGGCTCGGTCAGTTCACGGCCTTGAGCACGACGATCGACCACGGGTGCGCGTCGTACGGGCCGGTGATCGTCGACGCCGCAGCGTCGGTCCAGAAGTTGTCGTTGGCCTCCGCCCAGCTCGCGGTGTCGATCACGCGGATCCAGTGCTTGCCGGCGTCGACCGGCGGCGGGGTGAACGTGACGGTGCCCGTATAGTTGTTGACGAACAGCGCGTAGTCCGCGTCGCCGACCGCCGAGCCGTCGAGCGTGATCCGCACCGCGTGATCGGTGTGCGAGTCGAAGCCGGCCGAGCCGTCATTCTTGCTGAAGCCGATCGCCATGCTGGTGTAGCTGCTCTGGCGCAGCGCCGCGGACCCGCTGCGCAGGTTGATCAGCTGGCGCGCGAACTGGAAGATCGTGTTCTTGCCGTCGGCGTGCGTGTCGGTGCCGAAGTTGTTGTGATAGGCCTCGCCGGTCACGCCGGTCGACACCGTGTGCGGGCTGTCGCTGGCGATCATCGAATAGTTGTTCCAGGTGCCCGGCGCGTCGAGGTTGTACGGGTTGTTGTTGCCGTTCTGGGTCCGGGCAAACTCGTCGCCGGCGACCAGCATCGGCACGCCGCGGCTGAACATCTGCCAGGTCATGATGCTGCGCACGCGCTGGCGGCGCAGCGCGGGGTCGCCGTCCGAGTTCGAGCTGTCGTTACCGTCGCTGCCGCCATCGGACGGGCCGAACGGCCACGCCCGGCTGGCGTTGGTTTTGGTCGGGTAGCTGACCAGGTCAGCGAGGGTGAAGCCGTCGTGCGCGTCGATCATGTTGACCGACTTCCCGGCGCCGCCCTGATCGTTGTAGTCGTTGAAGCTGCCGTAGAACACGTCGGCGTAGGTCGAGCCGTTCGCGCCGCTCAGGTCGCCGTTGAAGAACCGGCGGGTCGCGTCGCGGTACTTACCGTTCCACTCGTTCCAGCCATTGGGGAACTGGCCGACGCCGTACGCGCCGATGTCCCACGGCTCGGCGACGACCTCGACATGGTTGGTCGCGGCGAGCGCGGCGATGTCAGTGTAGAGCTGGGCGCTCGGGTTGTAGTTGTAGCTCGGCGCGGCGTCGCGGCCGAGCTCGGCGGCGAGGTCGAAGCGAAAGCCATCGGCGCCCATCTGCGTCGCCCAGTAGGTCAGGCTGTCGGTGATGAGCTTGCGGCCGACGGCGGTCGCGGTGTTGAAGTTGTTGCCGACGCCGGTGGTGTCGAAGTACGCCGCCTTGTCGCTCGCCGGCAGCGCGTAGTAGTCGATGTTGTCGATGCCGCGGAAGCTGGTGTGGCTCGCGTCCTGCTTGGTCGCGTCGGCGTTGCCGCCCTCGCCGGTGTGGTTGTAGACCACGTCCATCCAGACCTCGATGCCGGCGGTGTGGAACGCCTTGACCATCGCCTTCCACTCGGCGGTCGCGCCGCCCGGCGCGCGGTTGCACGCGTAGTGGCGGTCGGGCGCGAAGAACCCGTCGGTCATGTAGCCCCAGTAGTTGCCACCCGAGGTCGTCGTCGGGATCGTGTCGTTGTCCGACTCGTGGACCGGCAAGAATTCGATGACGTTGATGCCCAGGCCCTTGAGGTACGGCGCCATCTGGCCGGCGGCCTGGTAGGTGCCGCGGCAGCTCGCGGCGATGTTGGTCACGCCGGTGAAGCCCGGGATGCCGGCCAGGATCGTCGTCAGGTTGGCGGTCGTCGGGCTCGCGGTCAGGCCGCGGACGTGGGCCTCGTAGACCACCGAGTCCTGGGCGGCGATGTTGGGCTTGGTGCCGGTGCTCGAGGTGTCGGCGAGCGCGACCGACTTGGGCACCCACGGCCCGGTATCGAACTGGCGCTTGGCCGCGCCGTGATAGGTCGTCGCGCCCGTGCCGTAGACACCGCCGTCGAGCCCGGCGGCGAGCAGTGCCATCGACGTCTTGTCGTGCGACAGCTCGCGGGCGTACGGATCGATCAGGACCTTGTTGGGGTTGTAGCGATTGCCCGCCGCGTCGACGTCGGACACGAAGCCGGCCGACGAGCCGGGCGTCCAGCTCGCCGAGTAGGTCCAGTTCGGGCCCCAGGCGCGGAACGCGTAGAGCGTCTTGCCCGGCACCGACGCGATCTCGGCGCGCCAGATGTTGTCCGAGCCCTTGGCCATCACGTAGTCGTACTGCGCGCTCGCGCCGGTCGAGACGTTATAGATCTCGAGCAGCACGCGCGTGGCATGCGCGGCATAGATGCCGACCCGCAGGTTCGAGCCCTCGGCCGCCACGAAGTTGGCGCCCGGAGCCCACGTCGCCGTGCCCCACGTGCTCATGTTGACCGCGGCGAACGCGCCGCTGGCCGGGTGGCCGACCTGCAGCTCCTCGGCCTGCTCCGGGTCAGCCGCCGCGCATGCGGCGAGGGTACCGCCGAGGGCAAGGGCGGCGCTGACAACGACTGAAGCTCGCGAGGGTAGGCGCATGGACATTCTCCGGAAGCGGGGTGAGCGCAGTCATCCGAGCGAGCTTCGTGCCAGCCGCCCGCCGGCCCTCGGAATCTCCCGCACCGCCGATCTCGCCGCGGGCCATGGCCACCTCACCGATGGCACGGGCCGGTGGTCGGGCCGCCGCCGCGCGAGACCCGTGGAATCTCAGCGCCGCGGTCCCCGATTCCCAACCCTCGCGCCAGCTCACCGTCCGTCCGACCGGTTCCGCCAGCTCTTCGGCCACCTCGCTCGCGTCCGGCCCCGTTGCGTTTATCGACGGAGACTGGCGACGCGGCTTGCCGGTGACCGGCGTGTCCGCCGACTCGACTTGCCACCTCACCTGCCTCACGAGTCGGGTTCTCGCAATGCCGGCACCA
>DASWOO010000164.1:0-5364 GCA_036404335.1 Kofleriaceae bacterium | reverse complement strand
CTACCTCGAGTCGGTCGATGTCAGCTCGACGCCCGTCGGCCAGCCGGCGTGCTCGCCGACCGCGCCGTGCGTGACGTTCAACAGCAAGCCCGTCCACATCCAGGCCTATCCGCACACGTTCAAGGTCCGCACGGCGGCCGGCGTGGTCGCCGCGCCGACCACCGGCGCCGGCGCGGTCCCGGCCGCGATCTTCATCGTCCCGCACCACGGCCCGCTGGTGAAGCCGGTCGACGCCGCCACCCTGACGACGGTCAGCGTGCGGTGGACCGGCCAGGAGGGCACGACCCACGACCTGCGCGGGATCTTCGGCCTCAACACCGCGGCCGACGTCGCGGGCGCGATGACCGCGCTCAAGGACTTCTCGACCGGCGCGCAGAACTTCGTGCTCGCCGACGACCAGGGCAACATCGGCTACGACCCGCACGCGCTGGTGCCGTACCGCAAGTATCTCGCGACCCCGAACGGCGACGGGATGCACTTCCCGTGGCTGCCGGTGACCGGCGACGGCACGGCGGAGTGGGGCGCCACCCCGGCGAGCTGCGTCGGCGCCAACGCCCCGACCACCCCCGACTGCTTCCTCGCCGACCAGTACCTGCCGCAGGGCATGAACCCGACCAAGGGCTACTACTTCACCGCCAACGCCGATCCGGTCGGCAGCTCGGACTCGAACAATCCGTTGGCGACGACGTACCTCAGCTACGACTGGGATGACTCGTCGGGGTTCCGCGCCACGCGGATCGAGCAGATGATCGAGGCCACGCTCGCCGACCACGGCAACGTCACGCTCGAGGACATGCAGCGGATGCAGTCCGACCACGTGTCGCGCCCGGGCGCGGCGTTCGTGCCCGTGCTCGACAAGCTCGCCGCCGCGGCGGGCAGCGCGGCGCCGGCCCAGGTCACCGCCGGCCTGCAGATCCTCGATCAGTGGAAGGCCAACGGCTACGACTGCCCGACCGGCCTGCTGGGCACCGACCCCAAGCGCAGCCCGGTCGACCCCACCACCACGGTGGTCCAGAACTCCTCGGGCTGCTTCCTGTTCCACGAGTTCCTGCGCACGCTGGCCACGAACGTGTTCACCGATGACCTCGCGGTCGTCGGCCAGGGCGTCGATGGTCTGGCCGCGGTCAAGGCCATGCTCTACATGCTGACCGAGGTCGCGCCGACCAACACCGCGGCGCAGTCGTTCTGCAACGACGTCAACGCCAAGGGCACGACCACGGCGACCAAGACCTGCGCGCAGCAGGCGCTGACCGCGCTGGCCACCGCGTACGGCACGCTGTCGGCCCAGCTCGGCGATCCATCGAGCTGGGTGTGGGGCCGCGTCCACACCGCGCAGCCGGTCAGCCTGCTGGCGCTGGTGACCAGCGGCTACGCGCCCGGCCCGTACGCCCGGCCGGGCGGCGCGTTCACCGTCGACGTCGGCAACCCGTCGCTCGGCGGCGCGGGCCTGTCGTTCGCCTATGCCTCGGGCAGCGCGGTCCGCCACATCTCGGTGATGGACCCCGACATGCCCGTCACCAAGATGCAGCTCCCCGGCCCCGAGCGCGACGGCCCGACCGGGATCCCCGGCCCGGACCTGCTCGGTCAGTACGTCCAGAACCAGTATTTCGACTTCACCCTCAGCAACACGATCGACGCGAATGCCGTGTCGACTCAGTCCTTCCAATCACCATGACAACTTCACTTACGGAGAGAGCCATGACTCGCAGCTCATTCTTGCGGACCGGCGCCGCTGTGTTGGTGCTCGCGATGAGCGCCTGCAAGCCGGATCTGCCGCACACCACGGGCGCGCCCGTGGCGTACGCGGTGTTCAATCCGACGACCGGCGAGATCCCGTTGCCCAACGACCTGGCGTTCGGCGTCGACAAGAACTCGACGTGTAACCCGGTCGGCACGGCCGGGGCCGCGGCGGCCTGCGCCCAGGCCGAGCTGCTCCAGGCGTTCGGCGGCGCGTTCCCCAGCGACCAGGAGGTCGCGGTCACGATCGACTTCGTCCAGGTGACCTACGACGACAAGGGCGCGGTGGTGCCGAGCGCCCCCGACCTCGACCTGACCAGCTTCACCGCGTCGACGTTCGGCGTGGTCGGCGTGACCGCCGGCGGCAGCGGCGCAGCGCCGATCGACCCGCTGACCGACGCCGACTACGTCAAGGCGGCCGACGGCTCGAAGGGCACGCTGACGATCCACCACCAGGGCCACACGCCGTGGCCGAGCGGCAACTACGCCCTGTACGTCCGCGGCGGCGACAACGGCGTCAAGACCAAGGACGGCCTCGCGATCGGCCCGTCGGATGTGTTCGACCTGATCGCCCAGGGCCAGGACATGGAGGATCCCAAGAACCTCGGCCTGCTCAAGGCCCAGTACGGGACCACCGCGGCGGCGCTCGCCCAGGGCAAGCAGCTGAACCTGGTGATCGGCATCTACAAGCAGAACCTGTTCCCGGTCGTCGATCTGGTGTTCCCGCACCAGGAGCTGGCGGTCGCGACCACGTTCCGCATCGACGCGCAGTACACCAACGTCGCGATCGACCCGGGCCGCGGCCTGGCGCCGCTGCCGTTCGACCTGCTGCGCGACCCGGTGAAGGGCACGCTGACCTGGCTCGCGGCCTGTACGTTCGCCGGCTCCACGCTGGGCGCGGACGGCCAGAGCTGCGCGAGCGCGCAGGCGACCGGGCTCGCCAGCGGCTTCGTCACGCTCGACGGGTTCTCGACCACCGGCGCGATCCTCGGGCCGACCTCGGACCTGATCGCGGCGCAGACCGTCACGTCGTCGACCCTGATGCTGTACGACCTCAGCGACCCGGCCCACCCGGCGCTCGTCCCGGCCGACGACCTGATCATCGAGCCGTGCGAGTTCACCAACGCCAAGACCGCGACCGGCTGCACCCCGGGTGCCTCGCTGTCGCCGGTGATCGCGTTCCAGCCCGCCGGCGCGAGCGCCGCGCAGGCCGCGCCGTCGGCCAACCCGCTGCCCGGCAACTTCCGCAGCAAGCCCCTCAAGGACGCGACGGACTACGCCGTGGTCATGACCACCGGCATCAAGGACAAGGCCGGAAAAGACCTGGCCTCGGGCACCGTCGCCAAGATCCTCAAGTTCACCAACGTGCTGTACAAGGACGGCAAGTCGCAGCTGAGCGCGATCGACGACGCGACCGCGGCCGGCCTCGAGAAGATGCGCGGGCAGCTGGTCCCGGTGTTCAACACCCTGGCCGCGGGCGGCATCACCAAGGACCAGGTCGCGATCGCCTACACGTTCCACACCCAGACCGTGATCGCCCCGGCGCTCAAGCTCGCGGCGCTGCCGTACACCCAGGCCGCGGCGACCGGGCTGACCGGCGCGCTGAGCTCGATGACCGCGGACGCGGCGTTCACCAAGTACGGCGCCGACGCGCTGACCGGCACCGCGCCCGACGTCAACGAGGTGATCGAGACCAGCATCACGACGTTCAACCTGCTCGACCCGGCGACCGGCGCGTTCCACGCCGATCCGAGCCTGGCGGTGGGCGAGACGATCCAGGTCCTGATCGCGACCCCCAAGGACTCGGCGGCGGTCCCCGCCTGCACCGGCAGCCTCGCGGCGTTCGGCAAGTGCGCGCCGGTCGTGGTGTTCCGCCACGGCCTGACCCGCGGCCGCGCCGACATGCTGGCGCTCATGGAGGCCAACGCCAAGGCCGGCATGGCGACGATCGCGATCGACGCCGCCAAGCACGGTGACCGCGCGTTCTGCGAGGGCGGCGTCACCGGCACGACGGTCGACGCGGCTGGCGCGCACGGCGGCTGCTACCCCGGCGTGGTGTGCAACGCGATCGCCGGCACGGCGACCCAGGGCGACGTCCACCCGCCCGGCACCTGCGCCACCGGCGGCCTGTTCAAGGTCGGCGTGACCGGCGGCAACCGCACCCCGACCCAGGACGGCATCCCGGCGATCTCCGGCACCTACCTGGTCAGCGCGAACTTCTTCCGCACCCGCGACACGATGCGCCAGGATCTGATCGACGAGTCGCAGCTGATCCGCGCGGTGGCGTACATCCCGGCCAAGGCGCCGCCGACCGGCCACTCGCTGTTCGACCACCTCGCCGCCACCGGCCTGATCCTCGACCCGGCCGCGGTCTACTACACCGGTCAGTCGCTCGGCTCGATCCAGGGCGTCGCCAACGTCGCGACCGACTCGCGGATCTCCAAGGCGGTGTTCAACGTCGGCGGCGGCACCGTCGTCGACGTGTTCACCAACTCGCCGGCGTTCGCGGCAGGGGTCGACGCGCTGCTCGCCGGCCTGGGCATCAGCAAGACCGATACCGCGAAATATCTGCAGTTCCTCGTCGTGGCCAAGACCGTGCTCGACCCGGCCGATCCGATCAACTTCGCCGACAAGCTGATCAACCATCCGCTGCCCAACCTGCTAGCGGATCAGACCGGCGCGACCGCGCAGACCGCCAAGAAGATCCTGACCCAGATCGCCGACTGCGACAACACCGTGCCGAACCCGTTCAACGTGCTGTTCACGACCAACATCGGCGGCGCGGCGATGTCGCCGGCGGTCCCGGGCTTCTTCACCGGTGGCGGCTCGAGCTTCTTCCAGCTGTACGCGGCGGACACCAGCATCACGACCCTGCCCGGGTTCCTGACCCAGAACTGCGCGACGAGCTCCGCGGCGGTCAGCCACGGCTTCCTGCTCGACTTCAAGAACGTGTCCCTGACGACGAAAGCCCAGGGCTCGGAGGCCAGCTTCCTCCGCACCAACGCCCCGCAGCTCAGCCTGGAGACCCCGTAAGTCATGCGTAGTCTTTTCTTCACCGCCACGCTCCTCGCGCCATCGGCCGCCCTCGCGGGTGGCTACGTCCTGCCCAACGAGAGCCCGCGCGAGCTCGCGCTGTCGCAGGCCGCGGTCGCCGACCAGAACAGCAGCGACGCGCTGTTCATGAACACCGCCGCGCTCGCCGGCCAGGAGGGCCTCAGCGTCTCGGCCGGCGTCGAGTTCTTGCTGAACCACACCGACTGGTCGGCCGATAACCTCGGCAAGGCCTCGATCAACACCAAGACCAACACGCCGCCGAGCGCGACGATCGGCTACGGCCATCACCTCGACAACGGCATGGCGTGGGGCGCCGGCGTCGGCGTCAACGTGCCGGCCGGCGGCTCGCTGTACTGGCCCGACGGCTGGGCCGGCCAGGACTACATCCGCAGCGTCAAGCAGCAGGTCTTCGCGATCGGCGCCGGCGCGGCGTTCCAGCCGCTACCGTACCTCAAGGTCGGCGCGAGCTACCTGCGGTTCCAGGCCACCGAGGAGCTGCACCAAGGCATCAACTTCCTCGACCACTACGGCGACGCCGGCCTGGCGATGTCGGGCGGCGCCAACGGCTTCATC
>DASWOO010000163.1:0-3890 GCA_036404335.1 Kofleriaceae bacterium | reverse complement strand
GCTCGAGCAGCTCGGCGCAGCGCGACAGCGCCAGGTCGTGGCCGTCGGGCGCCCCGGGCAGGCGCACGGTGAGCGCGGCGCGGCTCGACAGCTGGTCGGCCGGCGGCCACGGCCACCGCACCGGCAGCCGGAGCCGCGGATGCGCGACGCCGGCGACCGCGGCGGCGAACGCCTCGTAGCCGCGCGCGACGTCGATCGCCAGCGCCGGCTGCTGGGCGAGCAAGGCCAGCACGGCGTCGCGCTGGTCGGTCGTGCGCAGCGACGGCAGGGTCAGCGCGCGCAGCCGGTCCGGCGCCTCTATCGCCTGGACGAAGCCTAGCGGATCGACGTTGCTCGGCAGGCTCGCCGGGTACGTCGGCTCGTTGCGCGACAGGTCGAGCCGCGCCAGGTCCGGCATGCTGCGCGGGCCGACCAGGGACGCCAGGGCGACCAGCGCCGCCCGGCCCGGCACCTGGAACGCCAGGTCGACCTCGGTCACCCCGGGCATCCCGTCGCGCGCCACCACGACCGCCGTGCGGCCGTCGACCTGCAGCCGCCGGACCGACGCCGGCAGCGGCGTGGTCACCGCGCGCTCGCCGCGGACCTCCAGCGCGCGCAGCTGCGGCATCGCCTCGCCGACGATCCGCGCCAGCGGCGGCGGCGCCGGCCCGGCCAGCCCGCCCTGGTCGATCCCGAGGCGCTCGAGCCACGGCAGCGGCCGCGCCGCCAGCAGCCGCAAGGTGCGCTGCATGTCGGCCGCGTCCTGCGAGATCCGGACCCAGCGCAGGTAGCGGCTGACCGGCGACTCGAGCAGCTCGTCGAGGTAGTCGGCCGACAGCCGGCCCGGCAGGCCCGCCGGATCGCCCGAGACGATCCAGACCCCGAGGAAGCCATGCACCGACGCCGCCGCCGCCCACCGCGCGGTCTCGGTCGGATCCGGCCCCAGCCAGGCCTGCAGCGCGCGCCGCCGCGCCTCGCCGTGCCCCGGCCCGGCCCCGTGGCGCTCGGCGTGCAGCTCCAGCGCGATCAGCTCGCCGCGCGGATCGCCCGCCGCCTGCAGCGCGTCGCCGTACACCGCGAGCGTCTCGCGATCCCAGCTCGCGCGCAGCGCGGCCTCGAGCTCGGCGAGCGAGGTCATCGCTTGGCGACGATCTCGATCGCGAGCGCCGGCAGCTGGGCGCGGACCTCGGCGAGCATCTGCCGGACATGGTCCCGGACCGGCGGCGCGATCCGCAGCGTGCGCAGCCGCTCCGGTGCCTCGAGCACCTGCACCACGCGGAGCGCGTCGTCGTGCGTGTACACCAGGTACGGGTTGTGCTCGCAGCGCGAGAGATCGAGGTGGACGAGCGCCGGGAACCGCGCCGGGGCGAGCCGCTGCGCGACGCGCGCGATCGCATGGGGCCCGGCGGCGAGGATCTTGATGTCGATCTCGCGGACGTTCGACGAGCCCGCGTCGAGGGCGTCGAGCGCGTAGGCGCCGTCGATCACCAGCCGCTGCACCGACGCCGGCAGCGGCGCGGCGGCCGCGCTGTAGCCGCGCACCGTGACCTCGCGCAGGTGCGGCACCGCGGCGCCGAGGATCCCGGCCAGCGCGAACGGCCCCGGGCTCCGCCGCGAGTCCTGCTCGATCGCCAGGTGATCGAGCCACGGCCAGGTCCCGCCGGCCAGCACGTCGAGCGCCTCGCGGATCCCGCGCGCGTCATCGGTGATCGTCGCGCCGCGCAGGAACCCGCCCGCCGGCGAGCGCAGCGCGGCGCGACACACGTCGACCGAGCGCAGGTTGCCGCGCGGCTGGATCCGCAGATCGTCGAGGAAGCCGAAGCGAAACGACCGCGCCGCCCACGGCGCGAGCGGCGAGTCCGTCCACAGCTCGCCGAGCCACGCCATCATCGCCCGCGGCCACGCCTCGCGGTACGCCGGGGTCTCGCCGTGGCGCTCGCGGTGCAGGTCGAGCGCGACCAGCTCGCCCCGCGGATCGCCCGTCGCCTGCAGCGCGTCGCCGTACACCGCGGGCAGGTCGGGGTCCCACTGCGCCTGGAGCGCCGCCTCGAGCCCGGCGAGCTCGGCAGACCGTGGCTCGGCAGACCGTGGCTCGGCAGACCGTGGCTCGCCTGGGCTCAGAGAAACGAGTCCTGATAGCCGCTGTCCTCGACCGACAGCGCGGCCGGCGTCGGCGTGAGCGGCAGGAACACGTCGGCCATCACCGCCAGCTCGTCGGTGCGGGTCGCGCCGATCGACTTCTCGTAGGCGCCGGGGTGCGGGCCGTGCGGCACGCCCATCGGGTGGTGCGAGACGCTGCCCGGACCGACCCCGCGCCGCGACGTGAAGTTGCCGTCGCAGTAGAAGATGATCTCGTCGCAGTGGGTCGAGCTATGCGGGTACGGGCACGGGATTGCGTCGGGGTGGAAGTCGAGCAGCCGCGGCACGAAGCTGCAGATCAGCGCGCCGCGGGCCGCGAACGTGCCGTGCCAGGTCGGCGGCAGGTGCACCGAGCTGACCCGCGGCTGGAACGCGAGGATCGGGAACGCCCACGGGTACACCGTGCCGTCCCAGCCGACCACGTCGAGCGGCGAGTCCTCGAGGGTGAAGCCGTGCCAGCTGCCGGCGCGGCGCACCACCAGGTCGCGGATGCCCTCGTCGCGTGGCTCGACGTACGCCGGCCGCTTGAAGTCGCGGTGCGAGTACGGCGCGTCCATGCGCAGCTGGCCGGCGTCGTTGCGGAACTGCTTGGGGATGTGCAGCCCACCGGCCAGCGACAGCCAGAACCACTGCTGGGTGCCGGCCTTGTCATCGAGCGTGAACCGGTGGAGCAGGCCGCGCGGCACGAACACGTAGTCGCCCTGGGTGAACGTCACGTCGCCGAGCAGGCTGCGCAGCACGCCGCCGCCGCGGTGGACGTAGACCAGCTGATCGGCGTCGCCGTCGGCGATGTAGACCGGGTCGTCCGCCGTCGGGAACGCGACGCCGGAGATCACGTCGTCGTTGAACAGCAGCGGCACGCGCGCGTCGATCTGCGGCCCGGCGTGGCGCGACAGGTCCCCGGTCCGGTAGTGGCGCTTGGCGAGCTGGCGATCGACCGACGCGACCGGCGACGTCCAGCCGTGCTGGGCCTTGGCCAGCCGGTGGGTGTGCGGCCGGCGCAGGTGGTACAGGATGGTGTACGGGCCGTCGAACCCGTCGCGGGTGAAGCACTCCTCGAAGCGCAGCGCCCCATCGCTGCCGCGCAGCTGGATGTGGTGCTTGCGCGCGACGTCGCCCAGCTGCATGCGGTCGAGCATTACGCGCCGTCCTCGGTCGAGGCCGGGGCGCCGATGCGCTGCTCGCGCTCGATGCTCTCGAACAGCGCGCGGAAGTTGCCGGCGCCGAACCCGCGATCGCCCTTGCGCTGGATGATCTCGTAGAAGAACGGCCCCGCGCTCGGGTCGCTGTACAGGCCGGCAGATTCCTTGAGGAAGATCTGCAGCATGTACGCGTGGTGGTGATCGCCGTCGATCAGGACCTCGAGGTCGCGCAGCGTGTCGATGGTCTCGTCGATCTTGCCGATGCCGCTCTTGGCGATCCGCTCGGGCAGCATGTCGTAGTAGCTGCCCGGCGTCGGCATGAAGCTGACGCCCTGCGCGCGCAGGCCGCGCACCGCGCTGAGGATGTCCTTGACGGTGATCGCGATGTGCTGGACGCCGTCGCCCCGCAGGTGCTCGTTGAAGATGTTGATCTGCGAGCTCTTGAAGAACGGCCGGGCCGGCTCGTTGTTCGCGAACTTGGTGCCCGACGCCGGGTCCCACATCACGATCGACTTGAGGCCCGAGCCGGTCTTGCGCGCCGGGTCGACGTCCGAGGTGTGGAACGAGATGTCCCACATCTTCTCGAAGCCGAGCACGTGCTCGAGCCACAGCAGCATCGGCTTCATGGTC
>DASWOO010000162.1:0-4308 GCA_036404335.1 Kofleriaceae bacterium | reverse complement strand
TACGGATTGACCGGCGTGGGCGAGACGTCGCCGCCCGCGAAGGCCGGCGCGCGAATGAACCCGATGCCGCCGCCACCACCGCCACCGCCGCTGCCGGATTGATGCCCCTGTCCCGTCGTCCCGTTGACATGGACACCGGCGGCACCGGCTCCGCCGGCTCCGCCACCGCGGCTACCCGTGGCGCCGCCATTCGCAGGCGCCTGGGGGCTCATCGATTCGCGCCCGTCCGCTCCCGGACCCTTGCCGGGGTCGGCGCCGGTGCCGCCCTGACCGCCGCCGCCACCGTTCGCATAAATGCTGGGCGGCGTGGTCCCGGCACTCACCGATGGCGCGTCGAGCACGATCATGCCGCCGGCGCCACCACCGCCACCACCGCTGCTCTTGTTGCCAGCCTCCGTGCCGCCACCACCCGCCGCGCCGCTGGCGTTGATCGCGCCACTGACCTTGATCGAGGTTGCGATGATGTCCACCGCGCCACCGCCGGCGCCACCCGCCCCGGCCATGCCTCCCGGATCACTGGAGCCGGCGCCACCGGGACATCCGCCGCGGAGCTCGGTGAACGCGGTCAAGGCCGGCGCGGCCACACCGCCGCTACTCGTGTTGGTCGACTCGCCAGCGCCGCCAGCGCCGCCAAAACTGCCGCCGTATCCACCGCCGTGGGCAGTCGGCGCTGTCGTCATCGTGCACGCGGCGGCCAGCGCCGCTCCCGCGCCCACCTGGCCACCGCGCTTGCTGCTGATGTCGAGCGTGCCGCTGAGCTCGAAGCTGGACACGCTCAGCAGGATCAGCGGCTTCGAGCCCGTCGCCGAGACCGCGGCGGCGATCTCGATGGTAGCTCCGACGACCACGCAGTACCTCGCGGCCTGATCGTTCTGGGTGTCGCACAGCGGCGAGCTATCCGTGTTGATCGACGTGTTCTCGGTGATCTTCAGGGGCGCCGTCGGAACGTCCTTCGGGTCGAACGTCACCTTGACGAACGAGCCGAACGTGAGAGACGTGGGCCCATCCTGCGAGGCGTCCAGGCCGCCATCGTCACCACTAGACTGGCTGCCTGCCTTGAAGCCGCATCCAGACAGCAGCACGCCGGCGAGTAATAGTTTTAGCTTGTTCATTATCGTTACTCGGTCATCAGCAATCGTCCGCTCAACTGTACACCGCGGCTCGCGGCGATCGAATATCTTCACGGCGTGACGTTACCCACGCTGGAAGACATCAAGACCGTCGCCGTGATCGGCGCCGGTACCATGGGCCATGGCATCGCGCACGTGGCCGCGCTCGCGGGCCTGCACGTGCGGCTGTACGACGCGATGCGCGGAGCCGCACAGGCTGGTCTCGGCAAGGTCACGAGGAACCTCGACAAGGGCGTCGAGCTCGGTAAGGTGAAGCCGGCCGATCGCGACGCCGCGGTCGCGCGGATCGCAGCGTTCGACGAGCTGACGGCCGCATGCTCCGACGCGGACTGCGTGATCGAGGCGGTCCCCGAGCAGCTCGCGCTCAAGCGCGAGATCTTTGCCAGTGTGGACGACATTGCCCCGCGGCATGCCCTGCTCGCGAGCAACACGTCGTCCTTGCCGATCGGCGAGATCGCGAGCAGCGTGCGCGATCCCGGACGGTTCGTCGGCATGCACTTCTTCAATCCCGTGCACGTCATGAAGCTGGTCGAGGTCGTACGCCACGCGCACAGCACTCCCGAGGCGGTCGCGCTCGCGGTCGGCCTGGTGGAAAAATTCGGCAAGTCGCCGATCACCGTCGCCGACTCGCCCGGCTTCGCGTCGAGCCGGCTCGGCCTCGTGCTCGGCCTCGAGGCGATGCGCATGGTCGAGCAGCAGGTCGCGTCGGCGGCCGACATCGACACCGCGATGAAGCTCGGCTACGGCCACCCGATGGGCCCGCTCGAGCTGACCGACCTGGTCGGCCTCGACGTCCGGCTCGGCATCGCCGACTACCTGACCACCGCGCTCGGCCCGGCGTTCACGCCGCCGCAGGTCCTGCGCGACAAGGTCGCCGCCGGCCAGCTGGGCAAGAAGTCCGGCGAGGGCTTCTACCGCTGGTCCGCCGACGGCAAGAAGCAGTAGCCGGGCGTCACGCGACCGACTTGCGCCGCAGCGACAGCAGCGCGGGCACCAGCACCAGCGCCGTGGTCACGCACGCGATCTCGCCGATCAGCGACGCCTGGCCGAACCCGCGGATCGCCAGGTTCTCGCTGATCAGCAGCGAGCCATAGCCGATCATCGTGGTCAGCGAGCACACGAACACCGCGCTGCCGCTGGTCCGCAACGTCACGATCGGATCGTGCTCCTCGTCGGCGCGGTGCGCGATGTTGATCGCGTAGTCGACGCCGATCCCCAGCGTGATCGGCAGCGCGACGAAGTCGAGGAAGTTGACCTTGAGGCCCATGACCGCGCAGGTCGCGATCAGCAGCAGCGAGCCCGCGGCGGTCGCGACCAGCACCGCGGCCGCGCGCCGGTTGCGGCCGACGATCACCACGACCATGACGATCAGCCCGAGCGCGGCGATGCCGGTCACCCGCGGGCCATCGCCCGAGATCGACGTGACGATGTCGGCGAAGATCACGCTCGAGCCCGACGTCGTGACCGTCTCGTGGTCGGCCAGGGTCAACATCCGCACCGCCGACGCGAACCGGATCAGGTCGCGCCCGTCCCACTCGTTGAGCCGCGCCGCCGGGCGGATCGACACGATGTAGCCGATCCGGCCGTCCTTCTCCTCGAGCTGATCGCGGACCAGCGGCGGCAGGTTCTGCGCCGTGATCATCTGCAGATCGTCGGGCGGCCGCAGCTCCTTCAGCTCGGCGCGCTCGCGGTCGGACAGCGCGTCGAGCGCGTCGTCGTCGAGCAGCGCGCGGATCCGGGCCAGGATCGCGAGCTTCTCCGGCTGGTGATCCGGCACGACGTCGAGGATCGACGCCACCGCGCCGATGGTCTGGCGCTCGGGCGGCACGTTGGCGTCGAACGCGCGCAGCGCGTTGACGATCAGCGGGATCTGATCGAGCCGGTCCGCCGCGATGTACGTCCGGCCGGCGATACCGCGGCCGAAGTTGTCGTCGGACACCGACATCCACTTGCGCGCGGTCACCGCGTCGTCGCCCTCGGACCGCAGCCGCTTGATGTCGTACTCGAACGGATCGTGCAGCACGTAGCGGGTGGCCAGCGCGCCGGCGACGATCGCCGCGACCGCCGCGACCCCGCACACCACGCCCGGCCGGCGGAAGCCGAACAGCCTGACCAGCGTCGCGCCGAACAGCGGCGGCCGGTCGCTCGCCTTGACCTTGCGGCCCCAGCGCAGCACCAGCGCGGGCAGCAGCAGATAGGTCGCGACCCAGCACAGCACCATGCCGAGCGCGCCGATCACCGCGAAGTCGGCGAAGCCCTTGAAGCTGGTCGCGGCCAGCGAGCCGTACGCGATCGACGCGCCGAGCGACGCCACCGCGGTCGGCTGCAACGTGCCGCGGATCGCGAGCGCGAGCGCGTCCTCGAGCGAGTGGTGGTTGCGGTCCTCGAGGTAGCGCGCGATCAGCAGGATGCCGTAGTTGATGCCGTTGCCGGCGATGATCGCGCCGAGGAACGCGGTCGCCGCGTTGAGGTGGCCGACGGTCAGCGCCGCCGCGCCGAACGACACCGCGGTGGCGATCGCCAGCGTGCCGATCAGCAGCACGAGCATCGTCGCGCTGCGGAAGTACAGCGCGAGCACGCCGGCGACCAGCAGCGTGGTGAGCAGGCTCGACAGCACCATGCCCTTGAAGATCGCGTGGTGCTCGGCGACCGCGGTGATCACGCCGCCGGTGAACCCGACGTCGACCCCGGGGTGCGCCGCGGTCACGCTGGCGCGCACCGCCTCGAGCCCCCCGAGCAGCTGCTCGCCGAGCCCGGCGTCGGTCGAGCGAAACGCGGTGCGGATCTGCACCATGCCGACCCGGCCATCGGCGCTGACGCTCGCCGAGCGATCGAGCCGGACCTCGGCCTCGCGTCGCTTCTGGCGCAGGTCGTCCAGCTTGTGCTTGTCCTGATCCGCCGCCGCCGCCGCGTCGTCATCGAGGTCGATGAACAGCGGGTTGGCGTGCAGCTTGGCCGACTCGATCCGCGCGCGCAGCGCGGCCTCGGCCGACGCGAGATCGCTGAGCGGCACGAACAGGTGGCGGCGCGCCTTGAAGTAGGCGCGCAGCTCGCTGTCGTCGTCGATCACGCGATCGACCAGGCGGGGCGGCAGCCGGCGGATGCCCTCGCTGAGCTCCTTCACCGCCGCGGCCCGGGTCGCCGGATCCGGTGCGGTCACCACGGCGAGCGCGACGTC
>DASWOO010000161.1:0-3060 GCA_036404335.1 Kofleriaceae bacterium | reverse complement strand
ACCGACGAGGCGATCGACCGCGCCGAGGCCGCAATGGTCGCGTTCAAGCGCGCGCGCGAGCAGCTGCTCGATCCGATCGCGGTGATCGCCTGGTCGAGCGCGGCGAGCGCGGTCTGGGCCTGGCCGCGCAACTCCTCGGCGCGCGCCAGCTGCTGCTTGCCCTGCTCGAGCTGCTGCTTGGCCTGCTGCTGCTGGGCCTCGACGACCTTGGGATCGGCCTTGGGATCGGCGGCCGGCGGCTGCTGAGCCTTGGCGTCGAGCTGGGCGACCTCGTCGGCGATCAGCTCGCGCAGCCGCGGCAGCCGGCCGAGGTTGTGGCCCAGCGCCTGGCGGGTCAGCTTGCCGCGCTCGGCGGCCGCCAGCTGCTTGGCCGCGTCGGGCCCGAGCAGCTGCAGCAGCTGCTGGTGCTCGGCGTAGGCCAGCTCGATCAGCTGCTTGAGGTCGGAGAACTGCTCGATCGCCCGGCCGAGCGCGTCGAGCGCGGCCTGCTCCTGGTCGACCGCGGGCGGCAGCTGCTTGGCGAGCAGCTCGTCGCGCGCCTTGTCCATCGCCGCGGACGCCTCGCCGACCGCGGGCAGCGCCGCCTTGATCCGCTCGATCATCTTGGCCTGCTTGGGGTCCTGCTTCGGCGCCTGACCCTCGGCCTGTTCCTTGGGATCGAGCGGCGGCGCCTCGGTCGCGGCGGTCAGCCGCTCGCGCACCTCCTGCAGCCGATCGCGGATCCCGAGCTGGCGCTGGGCGATCGCCGCCGGCGTGATCCACGCCGAGACCTGCGGCTGTGGCGCGTCCGGCGCGATCGCCGTGATCGTCTTGAGATCGGCGGTCGCCGACGCGGAGCTGTCGCGCAGCACCTCGACCTCGTCCTGCGCGACCCGGCGGATCACCGCGATCGGATCGAGCAGCTGCTCGCGCGCGCGCTTGAACGCGACCATTGCGGCCTCGGCGCGGTCGATCGCCTCGTCGGTGATCAGCGCCTGCAGCTTGGTCCGCGCCTCGCCGAGCCGGGTCCGGCCCTGGATCAAGTACAGGTCGAGCGCCTTGAGCTGCATGATCCGGACCTTCTCCTCGTCGGTCCGCTTGTCGTCCGGCTTCTTGCCGATCTGATCGATCTCGTCGGCGGCGAGGTCGCCGATCACGCCGGCATCGGCGCCCAGGCCGCGCTCGCGGTCGGCGAGGCCGCCGAGCACCGGCTGCTGGGCCAGCGGATCCGAGCCGCCGCCCTGCTTGATCGCCTGCCACGCGCCGCGCGCGCCCTCGAGCACGCTGCGCTGCGCCGCGATCAGCTGGTCGAGCCGGGCCTCGAGCTTGCCGCCGGCCTTGGCCAGCTCGTCGGTGATCGCCTGGCGCCGCGCGAGCATGACCGCGAGGTTTGCCTTGGCGTCGGCGTCGTCGGGCCGCAGCCGCCGCGCGTCCTGCAGCCAGGTCACGGCCTGGTCGGCCAGCGCCAGCGCCTTGTCGAGATCGGCGTCCTGGCCGGCGCGCAGCTTGTCGGCGTGGCCGCCGTAAGCGATGCCGAGGTCGTACGCCGCGCGGAACAGCAGCTCGGGATCGACGCCGGCCCGGCCGCGCGCGTCGGTCAGCGCCTTCTCTGCGGCCTCGTGGTCGCCCTTGACCAGCGCGGCCACGCCCTCGTTGTACTTGTCGCGCGCGTCGCGGTGCTCGCCGGTGCACGCGCCGAGCAGCACCAGCGTCAGGATCAGATATCTCATGGCGTCCTCCCGACCCACAGCGCCGCGAGCAAGCAGCCCAGCGCCGCGAGCACGAGCCAGGTGTAGCGCTCGGCCGGCACGACGCGCTTGGCGGCGACCACCGCGGCGGTCACCATCGGCGCGACGTGGGTCTGCATGATCGATTCGAGGTCGACCGCCGAGGTCCCGGCGGGGATGTAGGCGCCCTCGGTGACCAGCGCGATCTTGCGCAGCTTGTCGCCGTCGAGCTTGCTGATCACCGGCTTGCCCTCGTACATCAGCTGGGTCTTGGCGCCGGTCGCGGGATCGGTCAGCGTGATCTCGCTGCCGGTCTCGCTGCCCAGGCCGATCGCGACGATCTTGATCCCGGCGGTCTGCGCGAGCTTGGCGGCGTCCTCGCTGTATGCGTCCTGATCATCACCGTCGGTGATCAGCACGATCAGCTTGGCGCCCGGGCCCGGCGGGAAGCCGCGGACCGCGGCCTTGATCGCCTCGCCGACCTTGGTGCCGCCGCGCCCCGCGCTGCGGGTGTCGACCCCCGACAGCACGGTGGTGAAGAACGCGTGGTCGGGGGTCAGCGGGCACAGCGCCGCGGCCCGGCCGGCGAACGCGATCAGGCCGACCCGGTGGTGCTCGAGCTTGCCGACCAGCTGCGCGATCTCGGCCTTGGCGCGCGCGAGCCGGTTGGGCGCGGCGTCCTCGGCGAGCATCGACCGCGAGGTGTCGAGCACGAACATCACGTCGGCGGTGGCCTGCAGCGCGTCGACCGTCTCGGTCTCGCCGCGGACCTGGGGCCGCATCAGCGCGCCGATCGCGCACAGCATCGCTGCGAACACCAGGGCCAGCCGCGCGATCACCCGGCCGGTAGACGCCTGGGCGGTCAGCCGGCGCTGCATCACCGGCGACAGGAACGCGGCCAGCGCGCTGCGGCTGCGCAGCTCGAGCACGCCGAGCCCGACCACCGCGGCGAGCGCGAGCCACACCAGGTGGACGCGCTGCAGCTCGGCAAATTGCCAGTCGATCAGGTCGCTCATGGCTAGGGCAGCCTCCGGAGCACCGTGCTGCGCGCGACGAACGCCGCCAGCACGAGCAGCAGCGCGGCGACGATGAACCCGGCGTAGAACTGGTGGAACTCGGTGAACTGGTTGTCCTCGAGCGTGGTCCGCTCGAGCTTGTCGATCTCGGCGTAGACCCGCGCCATGCCGTCGTGGTCGGCGGCGCGGAAGTACTGGCCGTGGGTCTTGTCGGCGACCTTGCGCAGGAGATTTTCGTCGAGCGTGTCGGTGATCCGCGCCATGCGGACGCTGCCGTCGGGCTGCGGGACCTTGGCCATGGTCGGCGCCTTGCCGCCGACGCCGATCGTGTAGACCTT
>DASWOO010000160.1:0-6000 GCA_036404335.1 Kofleriaceae bacterium | reverse complement strand
GCTCGAGATCACGCGGGTGATCCTCCGTTCGCCAAGAGCCTCGGGCGAGCCGGCGTAGTACAACGCGGGCCATGCGCTCGCTCGTGATCGGAGTTCTCGTGCTGTCGAGCCTCGGCTCGCCGGCTCCTCGCGCGTCCGCTGCGCCGGCGGCCAGCGCGCCGAAGCTGACCCTGGCGCAGGTGATCGACAAGGCGCTGCACGGCCCCAGGGCGCGGATGGCGCTGAGCGACGCCGACGGCGCGGCCGCGCGGGTCGACGAGGCCGACGCCGCCCGGCTGCCCAGGGGCAAGATCACGGCGTTCGCGACGATCAGCCCGGAGATCCACTGCGACAACCCCGAGTGCACCGAGACCGACCCGAAGAACTTCGCGCTGCGGTTCTCCGGCCTGTTCGGCAGCGCGCAGCTCGACATCACCCAGCCGCTGTACACGTTCGGCAAGATCAGCCACGCGCGCGCCGCGGCCCGCGCCGGCCTCGACGCCCAGCGCGCCCTCGCCGACGAAGCCGCCGGCGACCTCGCGGTCGACGCCGCCCGGGCGTACTGGGGCGTCAAGGCGGCGCGCGAGCTAGGCGGCATGCTCGACGACGGCATCGACGAGATCGCCAAGGTGGTCGCCGGGTTCGAGGACAAGTCCGGCGGCAAGGCCAAGCCCGAGGCGTCGATCCAGGACCGCCAGCGGGTCGCGGTGCTGCTCGCCGAGGCCAAGGTCCAGCGCGCCGAGGCGCAGCAGGCCGAAGGCGAGGCGCTGGCCGGGCTGCGCGCGATCACCGGCGTCGCCAACGCCGAGCTCGACGACGACCAGCTCGCCGCGACCGAGCACCCGGTGCCCGGCCGCGCGGCGTCGGACCACCGGCCGCAGGCCCTGGCCGCCCGGACCGGCGCGCTCGCCGCCGACGAGCTAGCCGAGATGGCGCACAGCCAGTACTTCCCCGACGTCGCGATCGTGGCGTCCGGCGTGGTCGCCCGCGCCCAGGGAGCCGACGATCCGCCGAGCGCGTTCGCTAACGATCCGTACAACCGCACCGGCGCCGGCGTGGTCGTCGGCCTGCAATGGCAGATCGAGCCGTGGACCACCGCGGCGCGCACCGCCCGCGCGCGGGCCGAGGCGCACAAGGCGCACGCCCAGTCCGAGCTCGCCGCGATCGGCGCGCGCTACGACGCCGACAACGCGCTGGCCGATGCCGCCGCCGCGCACGACAAGGTCGCGGCCGCGGCCGAGGGTGAGAAGGCCGCGCGGACCTGGCTGGCGTCCGTGCTGCAGGCCGAGGCGATCGGCACGGCCGAGTCCAAGGACCTCGCCGACGCGTACATCGCGTGGTTCCAGATGCGCGCGCGATGGGCGCAGGCGGTCTTTCAATGGAACGTTGCCGTGGTACGCCTCGATCGTGCCGCGGGTGAATTCCACGCCGGCGGCCGACGTCCCTAACGCAGAGCTTTCCCCCAACAGGTCTCCCATGCGCCGAACGTTTGTTGCTCGTCTTGCTCGCGCCGCCCTGCCCCTCGTGGTCTGTGCCGGCTCGCTCGCCCCCGTGATCCTCGCGTCGGCCGCGCAGGCCGACCCCGCGACCGCCCCCGCGGCCGCCCCCGCGGCCGCCCCCGACAAGGCCGCCGGCCCCGGCACCGCCGCGGTCAAGTCCGCCAACGAGACCATCGCCGGCCTGCTCAAGCAGAAGGTCGCGCCGGGCTCCAAGGAAGAGAAGGACCTGGCGGCCAAGGTCACGACCAGCGTGCGCGGCTTCCTCGACATCGACCAGCTCGGCAAGCGCGCGATGGTCGACAACTGGAGCAAGCTGAGCAAGGCCCAGCAGGACCAGTTCCTCAGCCTGCTCCGCGCCCTGATCGAGGACAACTACATCCGCGGCCTGCGCGCCAACCTCGAGTACCAGGTCGACTACACCGGCGAGTCGGCCGACAAGGACGGCAACACCACCGTCACGACCAAGGTCAACACCAAGCGCAAGGGCCGGCCCTACGCGATCGCCGTCGACTACGTCCTGGTCAAGGACGGCGACAAGCTCCGCGCCTGGGACGTCAAGACCGACGGCGTCGGCCTCGTCGAGAACTACCGCACCATGTTCAACAAGATCATGGAAAAGGACGGCTTCGACGGCCTGATCGCCAAGATGAAGAAGAAGCTGCCCGCCGGCTAGCGCGACCGTGGCAGCCAAGATCGAGATCGGGTTGTGCGGGTTCTCGATGGCGCAGAGTCGCTATCCGAGCTTGTTCCCGGTCGTCGAGATCCAGCACACGTTTTACCAGCCGCCGGCCATGACCCTGCTCGCGCGCTGGCGCAACGCAGCGCCCGCGGACTTCGAATTCACGATCAAGGCGTGGCAGCTGATCACCCATCCGGGGTCCAGCCCGACGTACCGCCGGCTCAAGCGCGCGCTCACCGAGCGCGAGCGCGCCGAGGCCGGCTGGTTCCGGGCCTCCGCGATCGTCGACGAAGCCTGGCGCACGACCGTCCAGGCCGCCGCGACGCTGCGCGCCCGCGCCATCCTGTTCCAGTGCCCGGCGAGCTTCAAGCCCACCCCCGACAACCTCGCCGCCGTGCGCGCCTTCTTCGATCGCATCGACCGGCCCGCCGGTGTCCGCCTCATGTTCGAGCCGCGCGGCCCCGCCTGGACCTCCGCCCTCGGCCGCTCCCTGTGCGACGAGCTCGGCGCTGTGCATGTCGTCGACCCGTTCGTCACCGCCCCGATCGACCGCGCCCCCGACCCCATGCGCTACTTCCGCCTGCACGGCGTGACCGGCGCGCGCCACGTCTACACCGACGCCGAGCTGACCTGGCTCGCCGCGCTCGCCCGCCGCCCCGCGTCCGGGCGGACCTACGTCATGTTCAACAACATCCCGCGCGTCGCCGACGCCCAGCGCTTCGCCCGCCTGCTCGAGCTACCCGCTCGGTAACGCCGCTACGCCGCCGGGCGGGCCTCGCCGCGGGCGACGGACATGACGGCCTTACGCAGCTCCTTGGGGCTGATCGGCTTTTCGAGTTGGAGGGTGCCGAGGGCGTCGAGCTGGGCGCGGGCCTGCGGGGAGAACACGCCGCCGGACAGGAAGATCAGGCGGCGGGCCTGCTCTTCGTCGATCGCGACGAGGGCGTCGAGCAGCTCGATGCCGGTCATGTTGGGCATCATGACGTCGCTGACGATGGCGTCGAAGCGCTGGCCGCAGCTGATCTGGTCGAGCGCGTCGCGGCCGTTGGAGACGGCGACGACCTCGTGGTCCTTGCGCAGGACGCGGGCGAGCATGTCGGAGACCAGCGGCTCGTCGTCGACGACCAGGACGCGGAGGCGGTGCGGGCCGAGCGGGACGGGCGTGGTGACCGAGCGCGGGATGGCGATCTCGGTGCCGGGCGCGGGCGGCAGCAGGACGAGGATCCGGGTGCCGCGGCCGACGGTGCTGTCGATCGCGATCTGGCCGCCGAGGCCGCCGACGATGCCGTGGCAGATCGACAGGCCGAGGCCGGTGCCGCTGCCGACGTCCTTGGTGGTGAAGAACGGGTCGAACGCGCGCGCGAGGGTCTCGGGCGCCATGCCCTGACCGGTGTCCTCGACCTCGATCGCGGCGTAGCCGTGCTCGTCGGTGCGGGTCCGCACGGTGATCCGGTGGTGGTGCCACGCGCCCTCGGGGATCGCGTGCGCCGCGTTGACGATCAGGTTGATGAACACCTGGGTCAGCCGGCCGTCGTCGGCGACCACGCGCGGGGCGGCGCCGAGCTCGCAGATCAGCTCGGCGCGGTGCCGGACCTCGTTGGCGGTCAGCCGGATCGCGGCGCGCAGCACGTCGGCGACGTCGAGCGAGCCCCGGCGCTCGTCGTCGGCGCGGCTGAACGAGCGCAGGCCCTGGACGATCTTGCGGACGCGCTGCGCGCCGTCGGTGGCGTCGGTGATCGCCGACGAGATCTCCTCGATCCGATCGCGCGGCGGCGCGTCCGGATCCACGGGCGCCAGCGCCTCGCGCATCAGCTGCAGGTTGCCGAGCACGTAGGCCAGCGGATTATTGATCTCGTGGGCGATGCCGGCGGCCAGCGTGCCCAGGCTCGCCATCCGGTCCGACATCACCAGCTGCGCGCGCAGCCGGTGGCGCTCGGTGACGTCGCGGCCGCTGACCACGACCACGGTCGCGCCCTCGAGCGCGGTCTGCACGCCCGAGACCTCGCAGGTCCGCCAGCCGCCGTCGTCGTCGCCGACCCGCAGCTCGATCACCGGCGACAGCCAGTGCGGACCGGCGTAGGTCGGCGGCCGCAGCACGTCGGCGACCCGCGCGCGATCGTCGGCGTGGATCCGGCCGCCGAGCTCGCCGGCGTCGCCGTCGCCGAACCCGAACATCCGGCGCGCGGCCAGGTTGGCGTAGATCACCTTGCCGCCGCCGTGCACGCTGATCAGATCCGGGACCAGCTCGAGCAGCGCGCGCAGGTTGGCGGCCGACTCGGCGCGGTGCTGCTGGGTCCGGCGGCGGAGCGCGGCGCGCTGGCGCAGGGTGAAGCCGACGACGATCGAGAGCACGACCGCGGCCGCGCTGGCGATCAGGAACCAGCGGGTCTGCCACCACGCCGGGCGGATCGCGAACGCCAGGCTCGCGACCGGGCCCCACGGCCCCGACGCGATCCGCGCCCGGGCCTCGAGGTGGTACGCGCCGGGCAGGAGCGCGGGGTAGCGGGCCTGGCGCGACAGGGTCGTGCTCCACTGCGGCTCGAGCGGCAGCAGCCGGACCTGGTGCTCGATCCGCTCGGTGTTGGTCAGCCGGTCGGAGCCGAGCTCGATCTGCAGCGCGTTCTGATCGTGCGGGGTCTCGTTGGCCGCGGCGTCGCCGGTCGCGATCGGCTGGCCGCCGAGCTCGCCGGACACGATCACGGCGCGCGGCGGCGGCGGCGGGCCGTCGTAGCGCTCGGCGTGGACCCGCGACGCGCCGCCGGTCGCGCCCAGCCAGACCGTGCCGTCGGTGTCCTCGAAGAACGCGTTGGCCGCGGCGTCGTCGCCGGCCAGGCCGTCGCGCTGACCGAAGTGCTCGACGCCGCCGGGGGTGAACACGTCGACGCCGTCCCCGGTGCCGACCCATAGGTGGTGCCGGTGGTCCTCGCCGAGGAAGTACACCGCGCCGGTGCCGAGGCCGCGCTCGAGGTCGTAGTGCGACAGGCCGGTGAGCCGGCTGCCCTCGCGCGCGAAGCACGACAGGCCGAGCGCGGCGGTGTAGCTGACGCAGATCCCGCGGCTGAGGGTGTGCGCCAGGTAGCGCACCGACGCCGAGCGCAGGCCGTCGGCCTCGCCGTACACGCGCCAGCGGTCCGCGTCGCGGACGATCAAGCCGTGGCTCGACGCCGCCCACAGCCGGCCGTCGGCGACCAGCAGCGACGCGTACCACGCGTCCGCCGGCACGCCGGGGACGACGACGCGCTCGAGCATGCCGGGCAGCCGGGCGCCGGCGAGCCGGAACAGGCCGCTGCGGGTCGCGACCCACAGATCGTCGTGGGGGCCGATCGCGAGCGATAGGATGCCGCGGTCGGTGGAGGCGCCGTCGTGGCCGAGCGTGGTGAGCGCGCCGTCGGGGTCGAGGTAGCCCAGCTCCGACGGGAACCCGCCGAAGAACACGCCGCCCTGGGCCGGGAACGCCATCGCCCGGACCTCGCGGTGATCGGCGCCGGCGACGCACGCCCACTTGCCGTCGGCGACCCGCGCGAGGCAGCGGTTGGTGCCGGCCCACAGCACCCCGGCCGGGTCGCGCTGGAACCGCCACGCGGTGTCGCCGGGGAAGTTGTCGTCGGGCTCGTAGCGCTCGATCAGGCCGCGGCCGCGCCACAGAAACAGGCCGACCGAGCCGGCCCAGGTCGAGCCCTCGCGATCGACGAACACGGTGCGGGTGCCCAGGAACGGCAGGCCCTCTCCGCGGCCGACCCGGTGCCAGGCGTCGCGCGCCCGGTACAGGATGCCGACGTCGGACGAGAACCACACCTCGCCATGCGGGCCGTTGGCCATCGTGCCGCTCGGGCCGCTGCCGTA
>DASWOO010000159.1:0-5654 GCA_036404335.1 Kofleriaceae bacterium | reverse complement strand
GCCCGAGGAACCGCGCCATCACCAGGGTGCCGAGCACGCCGATCGCGCGCCCGCCCATGCTGCTGAGGATGGTCCACAGCGCGCCCCGGGCGGCCTTCTGCGCTAGCGACATGGGCGAGCCTTCCAGCGCGGGGCGAGCATTTGCGGCGTCACGTTATGCACGGCGATAACCAACCTCCACGCTCGCACAATCCGCCCCGGCGCGGTGCGAGATCGCCATTAGGACTGCGCGAAGCCGCGCGCTGTGCCAGCTGCGCACGAAGTCTTCATCCCGCGAAAACCCGAATGCCGCGGACCCGGGCCCGCGGGTGTTTGCCAGCCAACGGATTTTTGGATCAGCATGGTCGGTCACGAGGTCGACCCGCGGCGACTTCGCGCCGTGGATGTCGCCTTGTAGCGATCGCGAGATCCGAGGCATGCTGCTCGGATCCGATGCCTGATCGTCAACGCGGATGAGCGGCTGGAGCGGGTACGCGCCGCTGTGCGGCGTCGCGGTCGTGGTCGCGGGGTTCGCGTGGAAGCGCAACCCGGTGGTGGTCGTGGTCATCGCCGCCGTGGTCAGCGCGCTGATCGCGGGGCGGTCGCCGGGCGAGCTGCTCGCGCTGCTCGGGGTGGAGTTCGTCAAGAGCCGGACCCTGCTGCTGATCGTGCTGAGCTTCCCGGTGATCGGCGTGCTCGAGCGGGCCGGGCTGAGCGAGCACGCGCGGCGCTGGGTCGCCGGCTTCGGCCGGCTGACCCTGGCGCGGCTGTTGATCGGCTACCTGGCGATGCGCCAGGTGCTGGCGATGTTCGGGCTGACCAGCGTGGCCGGGCACGCGCAGACCGTGCGGCCGCTGCTCGCGCCGATGAGCGAGGCGACGGCCGACCGCGCGCTGGGCCCGCTCGACGACGCGGCGCGGGCGCGGATCCGGGCGCTGGCCGCGGCGACCGACAACGTCGGCGTGTTCTTCGGCGAGGACGTGTTCCTGGCGTTCGGCGCGGTGCTGCTGATCCAGAAGTTCTACGACGGCCAGGGCCTGCACCTCGAGCCCGGGCAGATCGCGCGCTGGGCGCTGCCGACGGCGATCGCCGCGTTCGTGATCCACGGCGCGCGGATCCTGGCGTTCCAGCGCCGGCTGGCCCGCGAGCTCCGGGCGCGGCCCAGGGCCGGACTGGGTGATCGTCGGTGATAAGCCTCGCGCACGTATTCGACGGGCTCGGCGCGCTGTTCGCCGGCGCGGCGCTGCTCAACCTGCGCGATCGGCGGTGGGCGATGGCCGGGTTCTGGGCGATCATCGCCGCCGCGCTGCTCGGCGGCGACGCGATCCTGGCCGCGGACAAGGCCGGCACGGCGTGGCCGGCGCAGCTGATGGGCGGAGGCGTGATCGCGCTCGCGGGGCTCGCGGCGCTGGCCGGGCGCGGCAGGCAGGCCGCGGCGGTCATCGATGGCGCCGCGCGCGAGGCGTCGGCGCGCCGGCTGGGTAGCCGGCTGTTCGTGCCGGCGCTGGCGCTCCCGGCGCTGATGATCGCGATCCTCGAGGCCGCGCCGCACCTGCCCTGGCCGCTGATCGATCCGGCGACGCCGAGCCTGGTCGCGCTCGGCGTCGCCGCGGCGCTGGCCACGGCCCTGGCGCTGGCGATGACCCGCGCCCGCCCGACGCGCGCGGTGACCGAGGCCCGCCGGCTGCTCGACACGATCGGCTGGGCGGTGGTGCTGCCGACCCTGCTCGCCACGCTCGGCAGCGTGTTCGCGGCGACCGGCGTGGGCGACGCGGTCGCCGGCGTCGTGCGCGCGGTGATCCCGACCGACAGCCTGATGGCGTGCCTGCTCGCCTACGCCCTGGGCATGGTCGCGTTCACCGTGATCATGGGCAACGCGTTCGCCGCGTTCCCGGTGCTCACCGCCGGCATCGGCCTGCCGCTCCTGGTCCACGGTCACGGCGCCGATCCGGCGGCGCTCGGCGCGCTCGGCATGCTGACCGGCTACTGCGGGACCTTGCTGACGCCGATGGCCGCCAACTTCAACCTGGTGCCGGTGCTGCTGCTCGACCTGCGCAGCGACTACGCCGTGATCCGCGCGCAGTGGCCGACCGCGCTCGCGCTGGTGATCACCAACCTGATCGTGATGCGCCTGGTCGTGTTCTAGCTAGCCGCAGAACACGTCGAGCTTGGTGTCGGCGTCGCGCAGCAGCTGCTGGCGCGCCTCGTCGTGCACGCCGCGGTTGCGGAAGTACGCCATCGCCGACACGATCGCGTCGGTGCCGACCAGGGTATCGAGCAGCACGTTGGACACCACGGTCAGGATGCCGGTCACCACGCGCACCGGTCCCCAGTGGACCTGCGAGATGAAGTCGTACAGGCCGTAGGCCATGAACCCGGCCGACACCACGAGGATGCCGATGTAGAGCAGCCAGGCCTTGTGGATCCGGTGGTGGGACTCCTCGGTCGACAGCGGCACGGTCAGCCGCCGGCCGGAGAACCCGATGTAGATCTGCGCGCCGAGCACGCCCAGGTTGCCGATCACGAACTCCCAGCTGCCGGTGATCTGGTACGGCAGCAGCACGATGATGTACGCGAACAATGCGTAGAGCGGCGCGGCGAGCATCATCAGCCAGCCGGGCGCGGTGGTGCCGGGGAACAGCAGCTTGGTGACGATCGACGCGCGGATCAGGCCCGGCATCAGCGAGATGATCTTGGGGCCGAGCGCGAACAGCGCCTGGACGCCGAATGCCAGGCCGACGACGGTGTGGATCGTCCGGATGTTGGCGTTGAGCTTGATGCCGAAAACCTCGGCGTGCTGCAGGCTGGCGTAGTACGAGTCGAACGCCGAGCGGTAGGGATAGGCGTAGACCAGGAACGGCGCGATGAAGTAGATCGCCCAGGCGATGAACAGGATGCGGCGCTGCTGCTTCCACTGCGCCCAGTTGCGCAGCTGATCGAACGCGATGATGCAGAACGCGCCTTCGGCGAGCGCCGGCAGCAGCTGGAACGCGCGCGCCAGGAGCGGCAGGTGATAGCCGTCGAAGGTCTCGAAGATCCGGAAGATCGTCAGCGGGACGAACATCATCGCGACCAGCAGCAGCACCGAGCGGCGCCAGGCGAGGAACGCCTGGTGCTCGGGGTTGGTGATGTGCCGGGCCTGCGACTCGAGGCTGTTGCGCTCGCTGGGCAGGACCTCGTCGGTGCGGATGTGCAGCCGGTAGGCGCGGCGCATCGAGATGCCGAGGAAGTGGCGGGACAGCGACTCGTCGCGGGCCGAGGTCCGCGGGGTGACGGCGTCGAGCGCGAGCGAGGCCGGCGGCCGAGGCGCGCCCAGGTTCGGCGCGCCCGTGCCCGGCGCGCCCGTGCCCGGCGTGCCCGGCGCGCCCGTGCCCGGCGCGATCAACGGCTCGGGCGGCGGCGGGATCGGCGGCAGCACCGGCTCGGCCGGGCCCACGTTGCCAAAGCCGAGCATCGTGCCCTGGCTCGCGCCCGGCGGCTGTGAGCCAGGCGCTTGTAAGCCAGGCGCCTGCGCCTGCGGCACGTGCGGCGTCAGCGCCGGCATCTGCGCCGCCTGCGCCTGCGGCGGCGGCTGTCCGAAGCCCGGACGGTGCGGGTGCGCGGGGCCCACGGGCGGCGCGCCCGGCGCGGTCGGCGTGTGCGCGCGCGGCGCGCTGCCGTACGGCGGCGGCTGGGTCCGGCGCCCCGCGGTGCGCGGCGGCGGCAGCGCGCGGCG
This sequence comes from Kofleriaceae bacterium, assembly GCA_036404335.1. Taxonomy (GTDB): domain Bacteria; phylum Myxococcota_A; class Polyangia; order Haliangiales; family Haliangiaceae; genus JABFXX01. The sequence goes on along the minus strand of DASWOO010000159.1, from coordinate 1,960 downwards.
AGGCCCGCTCGGCGACGCCCCGCCCGGTGGCGGCGCCGGCTGCGTCGGACCCTCCGGATCCGCGGCACCGCCCGCGTGTTCTGTCGGCCCTTCAGGATCGACCGGCTCGTCGGTTCCCGTGGCGCCAATACCCAGCCGCGTGCGTCGATCGTCCATCCCGCCGGCGATGGTAACCACAGGTTTCGCCTTGGTCCACGGCCCCGCGTGGCTCAAGATACGCCGTGCGCCTCGTCAGCTGGTTCCTCGTCCTGTGCACCGTGCTCGCCGGCATCGCCGTGATGTTTCCGGCCATGCGGCTCGACGTCGGCGGCCACCTGCTCGGCAAGCGCAGCGAGATCTCGCTCTACAAGATCAGCACCGACCGCGAGATGGTGCGCAGCATGCTGGCGGTCTATCACCGCAGCAAGCAGCGCAAGCTCGCCGACACGCTGTTCCACAAGGTCGCCGCGCACCTCGGCGGCCATCTCCACCGCGCCAAGGACTCGATCGACGACGTCGTGGACGCGATGGACACGCTCGACGACCTGAGCGACGACGACATCAAGACCGCGGCCATCGCGTACACCGCCGCGTTCTGGTCGCTGCTCGTCCTCATCGCCATGCAGGTCCTGAGCGTGTTCCCGATCGCGATCCGCGGCGTCGCCGGGCGCGCGCGGCGGGTCTTCGCCGTGCTCGTCGCGCTGCTGATCGCCGCGCTGGCCGTCGGCTTCCACCTCGGCTGCCGCGAGGCGGTGTGGGAGGTCAACGACGAGTTCAGCCGCACCGTGATGTCCCTGGCGCCGGCCGCCTACGTCCTGCCCGCCGCCGCGATCGTCGCGCTCCTCGCCTCGATCGCCCTCGCCACCCGCCGCGCCGCGTAGGCCGCGCGTCGGACACTTAGCCAAACATCGCGGCCAGCTGGTCGCGGGTCGCGCGATCCTTGTGCTGGGCCGCGGCGTCACGCGCCAGCGCGCGCAGCGCCGTGTCGTCCTTGAACGTCGCCAGCGCGCTGGCCGCCGCCACCGCGTCGAGCTTGCCGTGGTCGCGGATCGCGCCGAGCAGGTACGCGTTGGCCTCGTCGCTGCGCAGCAGCGCGAGCGCGAGATAGCCCACGCGGTGGCGCTGCTCCGCCGGCGCGCCGATGCACCAGCCGCGGATCGCGTCGAACGCGTCGGCGAGCCGCGCGCCGCCCAGCGCCAGCGCCGCGACCTCGGCGCGCTCGTCGTGCTCGCCCAGCAAGCGGGTCAGGAACGCGTGCGACGCGTCGCGCGCCAGCGACAGCATCGACTCGACGCACGCCGCCAGCACCTCGGCCTCGGCGTCCCCGGTCAGCACCTTGAGCCGCAGCAGCGCCGCCGCGTCCGGCCGCCCGGTGTCGCCCGCGGCCTGCGCCGCCGCGACCCGCGTCACCCGCTGCGGATCGACCATCAGCTCGGCGATGACGTCGAGCGCGTCCGGCCGCCCGAGCTGCGCGTGGGCCAGCCCGCAGATCCCGCGGAGCTCGGCCGCCGTGTCCTCGCGGCCCCAGCCCTCCTCCTGCTTGACCCGCAAGCCGACGACGAACACCCGCTCGTCCCACTCGTCGAGCGCGTGCAGCGCCCTGGCCAGCGCGACCTTGCCGCGGCACCCGGGGTCGCGCTTCGCGCCCTCCTCGTGCAGCCGCGCAAACGCCTCGCCCAGCTCGCCGAGCAGCGCGATCACGTGGTGCTCGGCGACGACCTCGGCCGCGGCCGCGACGAGGAACCCGGTCGTCGACTGCAGCGCGGTCCGCAGCTTGGCCACCGCGTCCGGCGCCGATGGATCGAGCGCGCGGAGCTCGGCCGCGCGCTGCTGCAGGGTACGACCGGTCGGTGCCCTGGCCATCGCGGCTACGCCCGGTGCTTGGCTTCCCAGGCCTCGAGGCCCTTGGTCGCCGTCTTGTGGATCGCGTTCTTCACCATCGGCGACCAGCCGAGCAGCTTGCCCTTGAGGCCCAGCGCCT
>DASWOO010000158.1:0-3260 GCA_036404335.1 Kofleriaceae bacterium | reverse complement strand
CGTGCTGGCCCAGCTCGACGCGATCATCGATCGCCGGGGCTCGGCGACCCGGCCGCTGCGCGTGCTGGTGGTCGACGACGACGCCGCGCGCGGCCGCTGGTTATGGAGCCTGATCCGCCGGGCGTACGCCGCGGCGCAGGTCGAGATCGCGACCGAGGGCACCGACGCCGCGCACAAGCTCAACCGCGACCTGCCCGACCTGGTGTTCGTCGACGCCGCGCTGCGCGGGGTGATGAACGCCTACGAGCTATGCATGTATGCGCGCGGCATGGAGCTCGACCAGCGCGCCCAGCTGATCCTGGTCGGCACGGTCAGCGACCGCGACCGCGCGCTGTTCGCCGGCACCTCGGTGATCTGCCTGGCGGACGACCACCAGCTGGGCACGACGGTGCTCGATCGGGTGCGCGCCGCCGCGATCCTCAGCAGCGAGCCGCAGAAGCGGCGCAAGGCGCGCTCGACGGTCTCCGGATGATGGGAGGCTAACGCCGCCGGCGCCGCACCGCGCCGAGCGTCAGCATGGCGAGCGCGAGCGCGCCGCCGGGCCCGCCGCCGACCTGGCAGCAGCCGCCCAGGCTCGGCGGCCCGACCCACGCGCAGGTCGGCGTGCACTGGCCGTCGCCCTTGGTGCCGTGATCGCAGTCCTCGCCGTCGTCGACGATGCCGTCGCCGCACATCGGCAGCTGGCACCACGTCCGGCACGCGTTGGGCTGGTCGGCGTTGTCCGCGCCGTCGTCGCACTGCTCGTGGATCGTCAGCAGGCCGTCGCCGCACACCCCGGCGGCGTTGGCGACCACGCAGACGTCGTCGAGCGCCCAGCCGCCGAACTCGAGGCCGGGATCGGCGGTCAGGCTCCACCGGATGTCGAGCACGTGGCCGGCCTGGTAGCCCGACACCGCGACGTCCTGGAACCGCCACTCGCGATCGAGGTGCGCCAGCGAGCTCGCGTCGCCCATGCCCTGGGTCGCGTTCTGCCACACGGTCTGGCCGCCAACGGTAATCTGCGCCTGGTCGAACTGGCTGTCCTCGACCGCGAGCCACCGGCGATACTGCAGGTGCACGTCGGTCCACCGGCCGACGTCGATCGGCGGCATCGCGACGAACGACGACGTGCTCGGCGCGTAGTCGCCGTCGAGCGCCTGGATCAGCGCCGAGCTCCCGCTGAACGCGGCGTGCGGATCGCTGGAGCCGGACGCCGGCGAGCCCCAGGCCCACGGCGACGTGCCCTTGTTCGCGCCGGTGGTCCAGCCCATGGTCAGCGGGTCGCCGGCCTCGAAGTCGGTGCAGTACAGAGGGACCGTCCGGCCCTCATACAGTTGGTAGAACGGATCGGCGAGGTTGTCGGGCAGGCTCAGCACCGAGCCGTCGACGAACTTGACCTGCACCTGGTAGAGCAGCACCACGTTGGCCGGGACCGGCATCTGCGCCGACGACACCGTCGGATCGGTCGGCGACGGCACGGTCGTCACCGAGCCCGGCGTCACCGACGAGGTCCCGAGCGACTTCCACACCAGGTCGCTGTGATCGATCTCGTCGCCGGCGCAGCGCGGCGAGAGCCCGGTGAGCACGACCCGGACGGCGACCGATGCCGTGGGCTGGGCCAGGGTCGCCGGCGCCTCGACCTTGCCCGACGCCGTGCGCAGGCCGTGCCGGCCCCACGCCGCGCGGATCTCGCACTCGTGCGGCGTGCCGTTCGACAGATCGCCGTCGTCGTCGTCGGTGGCGAGCACCTCGATCAGGCTGTCCGGGATCCCGGTCGACCGGCGCAGCGCGCCGATGTACAGCCGCTCGGTCAGCGCGACGCCGACGTCCTGGCCGAGCGACGCGATCAGCGCCTTGCGCAGGTCCCAGAACGCGCCGCCGAAGATGATGCCGGTCTTGTGGATCTCGCCGATGTCCTCGGGCCAGCGGTTCTCGCGGTCCGGCGGGTCGAGCTCGCGCAGCGGGTCGTCGGAGTAGTAGAAGCCGCGGCCCATGCCCGAGTCGTTGGTGATCTGCGCGGCGAGGAAGTCGGCGGCGCCCTCGCTCATCGCGCTGTCGAACGAGCCGACGCCGTCGATGATCTCGGCGGTGTGGACCGCGTGGCCGAACTCGTGGAACACCACGTCCTGGAGCAGGCCGGTGTTCTGGCAGGTCTTGGTCGCGTGGAAGAAGTTGACCGCCTTGCCGTCGAAGAACGCGTTGCAGTCCTGGGCGATGTTGACGTTGGCCGGGACCGCCTGGTCGAGGATCGCCAGGCCCGGATCGATCGTGCGGACGAAGTCCTTGGCGAGGTTGAGGTCGAGGAACACCTGGACCTGCGCGTCGTCCTCGGGGACGGCCGACGCGTCCCACAGGGTCGTGCCGCCGTCGGTGATCGCCAGCTGGGCCGAGGCCAGGCTGCCGCTGGCGCCGCGGTTGGTGATCGTCACGAGGTCGCCGAGGACCGAGGTCGTGACCGTGCCCGTCGGGCCGGCGAAGCTCACGCGGCCGTCGTGGCCGGTGGTGACCGGCGTGCCGTCGATGCTGACGTGCGCGAACGGCGCGACCCGGGTGACCCGCGGCTTCTCCGGATAGCGGTCGATGCCGAGGTAGCTCAGGGTCGCCGACGCGTACAGGTTCATCTGCCGGACCGCGAGGGTCTCGCCGGTCGACGGATCGGCGTAGGCCAGGTAGCGGCCGTCGGCGCCGCCGTCGATCGTGACCGGGACGGCGGCGCGGTAGCCGAGGATCGCGTCGTCGCCGATCAGCGGCAGCACGACCTCGTCGCCGGGCGCGCTGACCGGGGCGTCCGGCAGCGCGAGCTCGCGCCGCAGGTTGCCCGCCGCGCGATCACCGAGCGCCGCGCGGGTCAGCCGCGCGCGCCGGCTCGAGGCCGGCAGCGCGACGTCGGGCAGCGCCTGCGACGCGATCACGAATAGCCGGTCGTGCTTGAACCGGAAGCTGATCTGGCCGCCGACCACGCGCTGACCGGCGTGCCGTTGCACGAAGCCGACCGAGCGCTGGTCGCCGTCGCTGTGGTTCGACACCAGCGCGAAGTTGTCGAGCGACGAGCCGGGCGCGAGCAACGCGAGGTGGTCGGCCAGCGCCGCGCGCGCGAACGCCTCGGCCAGCACCGCCGACGCGCTGGCGCCCGGCGCCGGCAGCCCCGAGCCCCAGATCCGGCTCGGCACGCCGGTCGCGCGGTCCCACGCCGCCTGCCAGCTGCCCGTGGCGCCGAGCCGGGCCCACGCCGCCGATGGCCGCGGCTGGCCGGTCAGCTGGGCCTGGGCGCGCAGCGGCAC
>DASWOO010000157.1:0-3130 GCA_036404335.1 Kofleriaceae bacterium | reverse complement strand
CGTTCCACTGCCACACCACGTACAGCGACGGCAAGGCGTCGATCGGTGAGATGGCGCACGCCGCGGCCGAGCTCGGGTTCGGCGCGATCACGATCACCGACCACTCCGCGGCGGCGAGCTACGCCGGCGGCTTGGTGCTCGACCAGCTGCGCGCCCAGCGCGACGAGATCGCCGCGCTCACCGACCCCGAGGTCCGGATCTTCCACGGCACCGAGGCCGACATCCTGGCCGATGGCACGATCGACGTCCCGCCCGAGATGATCGGCGAGCTCGACGTGATCATCGCCAGCGTCCACCAGCGCCACCACCTCGATCAGGACGCGATGACCCAGCGGCTGATCACCGCGATCCGCCAGCCGTTCTTCAAGATCTGGGGCCACGCGCTCGGCCGGCTGGTGCTGCGGCGCGAGCCGATCGACGTCCGGATCGACGAGGTGCTCGACGCCGTCGCCGAGTCGCCCGCGGCGATCGAGATCAACGGCGACCCGTACCGGCTCGATCTCGATCCGATCAACGCGCGCAAGGCCGCGCAGCGCGGCATCAAGTTCGTGCTGTCCTGTGACGCGCATTCGACCCGGTCGCTCGGCGCCGTGCGGTTCGCCGTCGCGATGGCGCGCCGCGCGCGGCTCCGCAAGCACGACGTGCTCAACACCCTGCCGCTCGACGAGCTCGCCGCGCACATCCGCCCGCGCGGCCACTGAGTCCGCCAGCGGCATGGCACCTGCCATGCATTGCTCTCACGGCATGGCTCGAGCTCCCGCAAAGCTGGCGAAGTATCAGTCGATGCGCGACTTCTCGGTGACCGCGGAGCCGAGCGGCGACGCGGCCAAGCCCAAGGCCAAGCCGGGCCTTGGCTATGTCATCCAGGCCCACGCTGCCAGCCGCATGCACTACGACTTCCGGCTCGAGCTGGACGGCGTCCTCCTCTCCTGGTCGGTGCCCAAGGGCCCGAGCCTGTCGCCCAAGGAGCGGCGGCTCGCCGTGCGCACCGAGGACCACCCGCTCGATTACGCCGGCTTCGAGGGCATCATCCCGGCCGGCCAGTACGGCGGCGGCACGGTGATCGTCTGGGACCGCGGCACCTGGGAGCTCGACCCCGAGCACGGCGACGATCCGCAGGCCGCGCTCGCCAAGGGCCGGCTGAGCTTCCTGCTCCACGGCGAGAAGCTGCGCGGCCGCTGGCACCTGGTGAAGACCCGCAGCGCGACCAAGCAGGAGAGCTGGCTCCTGTTCAAGGGCCGCGACGCCGAGGCCGACGACAAGCGGGACATCGTCACCGAGGCGCCGGCCTCGGTCGCGACCGGCCGCACCCTCGAGCAGGTCGCCGAGGATCCCGGGCGCGTCTGGCACAGCAACCGCGCCGACAAGGTCCAGACGAAGTCGGTGACCCGGACCCTGGCCGCCCGGACCGCGCACGCCAAGCCCGCGTCCGCCAAGCCGGCGTCCGCCAAGCCGGCGCCTGCCAAGCCCGCGCCGGCCAAGCCGGCGCGCGCGAAGAAGCCCGCGCCGCCTGCGCCCGCTCCGCTCCCCGCCGACGCAACCTCCCTGCTCGAGCAGCTACCGCTCGGCTTCAAGCTGACCAACCTGGACAAGGTGCTCTACCCCGAGCCAGCGGCGCGGACCCGCGCCAAGGCCGCGAGCCACGCCGGCATCACCAAGGGCGATCTGATCGCCTACCTCGCCGTCGCGTCCGAGTGGATGCTGCCCCACGTCGGTAGCCGGCCGCTGACCATCGTTCGCTGCCCGGACGGCCTCAACGGCAAGGCCCGCGCCTGCTTCTTCCAGAAGCACGTCCTGCCCGGCGCGCCGGCGGCGATCGGCCGGGTCGCCGTCCCCGAGTCCGACGGCGACAGCTCGACGTACATGCAGGTCCACGACATGCCGGGCATCGTCGCCCTCGCCCAGCTCGGCACCCTCGAGATCCACAGCTGGGGCTCGCACGCCGACCACATCGAGCAGCCCGACGTCATGGTCTTCGACCTCGACCCCGACGAGGGCCTCGCCTGGGACCAGGTCGCGCTCGCCGCGATCGAGCTGCGCGGCCGGCTGCGCAAGCTCCACCTCGACAGCTTCGTCAAGACCACCGGCGGCAAGGGCCTCCACGTCGTCGTGCCGTTCGACCGCGGCCCGAGCTGGGACGAGGTCAAGGCGTTCACCATGGGGATCGCCGAGGCGATGGAGCGCGACGAGCCCGAGCGGTTCACCAGCAACATGGCCAAGGTGAAGCGCAAGGGTAAGATCTTCGTCGACTACCTGCGCAACGGCCGCGGCGCGACGTTCATCGCGCCGTACTCGCCGCGCGCGCGGCCCGGCGCGCCGGTCGCGGTGCCGATCACCTGGGACGAGCTCGCCGAGGGCGTCGATCCGCAGGCGTTCACCACCCAGACCGTACCCCGCCGGCTGGCCCAGCTCGCGGCCGACCCGTGGGCCGAGCTGGCCCGGACCAAGCAGTCGCTCGCGAAGTTGCTCTCGAAAAGGACAGCCAAATGATCAAGCGCACCGATGACCCCAACGTGATCGAGCACCGCTTGCTCGATCTGGCGTACACCACCGACACCCCGATCACCGCCGCGGCGCTCGCCTACTACGCGCCGTGCTCGCTCGAGGACGCCGACAAGGTGCTCGATGGCCTGGTCACGCGCGATCGCATCCGCATGGAGGTCGGCGACGAGGGCAACATCACGTACGAGCTGCCCAACCGTCACCGGCTGACGCCCAAGGTCGAGCCCGCGCCGCTGCGGCCGGCGGTGTCGATGATCCCGGCGGGCCAGTTCCCGATGGCGGTGCGCGGCGGCCGCGAGGCCAGCCCGCTGCTCGCCGCGGTGCTGAGCTTCCTGGTCCCGGGCGCGGGTCAGCTGTACAGCGGCAACGTGATGACCGCGATCCTGTGGTTCGTGCTGGTCGGCGCCGGCTACTTCCTGATCTTGCCGGGTATCTTCCTGCACCTGATCTGCATCGCCACCGCTGCGAGCGCCGCCCACCGGCTGAACTCGTCGATGGCGCGGATGCAGCTGCAGGCCGGGCGATACCCCAGCCTCATGAGCTAGCGATCACCGCGTCGGCCGCGCGCTCACCGGCCTCGATCGCGCCCTCCATGTAGCCGGGCCAGCGGATCGCGGCCTCGGCGCCG
>DASWOO010000156.1:0-6487 GCA_036404335.1 Kofleriaceae bacterium | reverse complement strand
GCCGAGGGCTCCGAGATCAACGTGCGCGGCCGCGTGGTGAAGAGCGTCGGCCGCCCGGCCGATATCTACTCGCTCGGCGCGGTGTTCTACTATTTGATCTCGGGCGCGTACGCGAACCCGAAGAACCTGTTCGACGCGTTCAGGAAGTTCGTCGAGTACGAACGGCGCGACGAGAACAACTCGATCGCCGCGTACGTCGAGCACGAGTACCGCACGATCCAGAACCTCCGCGCGCCGAAGGCCGACGGCCAGGGTGCACCCGAGCTCGCGCCCGAGGATCGGTTCTTCAGCTACAAGCACTACCTCGACGGCAATGGCGAGCTGATCGATCCCGCGATCATGATGATCATCGCGAAGGCGATGATCCGCAACAAGCCGGACAGCTACTGCCTGTCGTACGACCTGCGGACCACCGGGATCTCGGCGATGGTCCACGACCTCCTGTCGCTGTACATCGCGTACGGCATCGACCCGTCGGCGCGGATCGCGTACTCGAACGAGGGCTACCAGGCCCCGAAGAAGAGCGGCGCGATGCGCCGGGCGTTCGACAAGTTCTTCAAGAAGTAGTCAGGCCTCGGGCCGCAGCAGCGCGATCACCGAGCCGACGGCGCCGACGGCGATCGCGCCGAGCAAGAGGATGCCGTGGACGCCGGCGGCGCCGAGGTGCGCCAGGCTCTCCCACACCCGGAACTTGATGACGGCGATCACGAAGCCGGCGAGCGCCACGCCGGCCTGCCAGCCCTGGAGCGGCGGCCGGGACAGCGCGAGCAGCATCATCGTGATCGGCAGCGCGAACGCGGCGGTGATCACGATGGCCTGCGCCGGCGCGAGCTGGAACCAGTACTTGAGCATCGAGCTGCCGTGGAACGGGAGCACCAGCTCGACGAGGCCGAGCACGCCGCACAGCAAGATCACGAGTTTGAGCTTCTTCACGGCTGCCTGGGCACGAGTATGCGTTGTTTGACGACTGGACGCCTCGAAAGTTTTACGTAGCCTGGTGGGTATGGAAACCATGACAGCAGCCGCGGCGGAGGATCTGCTCGACGGCGTCGATCTCGTCACCGCGATGGCGGGCTCGATCCCGGACATGAAGGTCCTGCGCGACCGCTGCCTCCAGGCCGGGATCCCGGCGGTCATCGGTTGCCCGGGCGGCGGCAAGTCGTGCGGCCCCAAGACCCACCTCCTGATCCACGAGGACTCGATGCCCGAGCTGCAGCTGCTGCTGCGCGACGAGTGGGCCGGTCAGGTCGCGCTCGAGGGCCTGTCGCCGGTGCGGATCACCATCGACGAGAATGCCGAGCACCTGCCCTGCCCCGCGTGCGGCACCGCGGCCGCGCTCGTCGAGGGCGCCTGCTCGGACTGCGGCTTGCAGCTTGAATGATTTCGTGTAGATTGCCGCGTCATGTCGACGCTCGAGCTCCCGTCGCAGATCGCCAGGCGGCGGACGTTCGCGATCATCGCGCACCCCGACGCCGGCAAGACCACGCTGACCGAGAAGCTGCTGCTGTTCGGCGGCGCGATCCAGCTGGCCGGCGCGGTCAAGGCCCGCGGTGATCGGCGCCGGGCCCGCAGCGACTGGATGAAGGTCGAGCGCGAGCGCGGCATCTCGGTGACGACGTCGGTGATGACGTTCGACTACGCCGACTGCACGTTCAACCTGCTCGACACGCCGGGCCACGAGGACTTCAGCGAGGACACCTACCGCACGCTGACCGCGGTCGACTCGGCGGTCATGGTGATCGACGCCGCCAAGGGCATCGAGACCCAGACCCGCAAGCTGTTCGAGGTCTGCCGGCTGCGCAACGTGCCGATCGTGACGTTCATCAACAAGATGGACCGCGAGGGCCGCGATCCGTTCGACCTGCTCGACGAGGTCTCGAAGGACCTGCAGCTCGAGGTCACGCCGGCGAGCTGGCCGATCGGCGCGGGCCGCGAGTTCCGCGGCTGCTACGACCTGTTCCGCGACCAGCTGATCCTGATGGAGCGCAGCAAGGGCGAGTACCTGCAGGAGGGCGTCACCGTCGCCGGGCTCGCCGATCCGCAGCTCGACCGGCTCCTGCCCGAGTCCGCGGTCGCCAAGCTGCGCGAGGACGTCGAGTTGGTGCGCGGGCTGTGCCCGGCGTTCGACCTCGAGTTCTACCGCGAGGGCCACATGACCCCGGTGTTCTTCGGCTCGGCGGTCAACAACTTCGGCGTCCGCGAGCTGCTCGACGGCGTGGCCCGGCTCGCGCCGCCGCCCCGGCCGCAGCCGGCGCGCGAGCGCGCGGTGGCGCCAGGCGAGCCCAAGGTCTCCGGCTTCGTGTTCAAGATCCAGGCGAACATGGATCCGCAGCACCGCGACCGCATCGCGTTCGTCCGGCTCGCCGCCGGCCGGTTCGAGCGCGGGATGAAGCTGACCAACCCGCGCACCGGCAAGGCGCTCGGCGTCCACAACGCGATGGTGTTCCAGGCCAACGAGCGCGAGCTCGCCGAGGAGGCCTGGGCCGGCGACATCATCGGCATCCCCAATCACGGCACGCTGCGGATCGGCGACGCGCTGACCGAGGGCGAGACCCTGCACTTCACCGGCATCCCGAGCTTCGCGCCCGAGTTCCTGCGCCGGGTCCGCGCCGACGATCCGATGAAGGCCAAGCACCTCGGCCGCGCGCTCGAGCAGATCGCCGAGGAGGGCGCCGCCCAGGTGTTCAAGATGTTCCTGGGCTCGGACTTCATCGTCGGCGTGGTCGGCGCGCTGCAGTTCGAGGTCCTCGCCGACCGGATCCGCTCGGAGTACGGCCTGCCCTGCCACTTCGAGGGCACGTCGTTCGAGATCGCGCGCTGGGTCGACGCCGATGACCCCAAGCTCATCAAGAAGTTCTCCGACGCCAACCGCGACAACATCGCCGAGGATCACTCGGGCGCGACGGTGTCCCTCGCGCGCAACGAGTGGCAGCTCAACCGCGCCAAGCAGGACTTCGAGCAGCTGCGGTTCCTGCAGACCCGCGAGCAGGCGCCGCTGACCGCCGCGGCGAAGTGAGCCGCGCGTGGCCGGCGGGATGATGCGGCTCGCGTGGCTCGCCCTGATCCTGCCGGCCTGCCAGCAGGACGTCGCCGAGCTCGACGGCGTGTTCTACAACGGCGATCGCCGGCTGGTGCACTGCGCGGTCAACCTCGACACCAGCGCGCGGACCAGCGACGACAGCATCGACTCGGGCCTCGACCGCGCGGCCGCGCGCGGCGAGATCGTCGAGCTGTACGCGCATAACCCGGGGCCGGGCGGCACCGTGCCGCAGGCGCGGATCGATCGCGTGCTCGCCGGCGCCCAGGCCCGCGGCCTGCACTTCGTGACCTACGCCGACTTCGCCAACCACACCGAGCAGTACCCCGGGCTGGCGCTGTCGTTCGACGACACCTTCGCGGACGGCTGGGCCCGGCTGCGCCCGACGTTCGACCTGTACGGCGCCAAGGTCACGTTCTTCGTCAGCCACTACGCGCGGCTCGGCGATCGGGCCCACGCCGAGCTCCAGGAGCTCGCCGCCGATGGCCACGACGTCGAGCCGCACACGGTCATGCACCTGCGCGCCCCGGACTACGTCGAGGACCACGGGCTCGACGCGTACCTGCACGACGAGGCCGATCCGTCGATCGCCGTGCTGCGCGACGACGGCTTCGAGGTCCACGCGTTTGCCTATCCGTTCGGCGCCCGCACCGACGAGCTCGACCGCGCGCTCGGCAAGCGCGTCCCGGTGATCCGCTCGGTGGCGTTCACGTACCCGGAGGTGTTTAGCCCGTGCCCGCGCTGACGGCGTGGTACCGTCGGCGGCGATGAGGCTCGCGCTCGTGTTGCTGGCGGCGTGTCACAGCGGCGCCGGCCCGGCGAGCGTGGCGACCCTGCGGCCGGCATGCCCCGACACCGCGTACTGGGACGGCGCCGCCTGCCAGCCGCGCGGCGATGGCGCGGCCCGGGTCGCGGCCGGCAAGCTCGCGCTGACCAAGCTCGACGTCGACGCGGCCAAGCTCGCGCTCGACACCGCCGACCAGGCCGGCCCGCTCGACCACGAGTCGAACGTCACCCTGTGGGAGCAGCGCGGCATCGCCGCCGCCTACGTCAACGACGAGCCCGGCGCGCGCGGCGCGTTCGACATGCTGCTCGCGCTCGACCCCAGCCACTTCCTCAGCTACACGCTGTCGCCCAAGGCGACCTTCGTGTTCGAGAAGGTCCGCAACGAGGCCAAGGCCCACGGCGCGCCGGCGATCGACGTCACCTGGCCGCGCGGCCAGCGGGTCGGCGAGCCGGTCCCGATCGACCTCGACGTCGTCGCGGACCCCAAGCACTTCCTGGCCCGCGCGTCGCTGTTCGTCCGCACCCACGGCGAGCCCGCGTGGCGCGCCACCGACATCCCGCTCGCCGCGCCCGCCGAGCGCCGCGTCGTCCTGCCCGGCATCGACGCCGATCGTCCCCTGTCCCTCGAGCTCTACCTGCGCGCCTACGACGCCCACGGCAACGAGGTCCTGACCTGGGCCGACCCGGCCCGCCCGCGCGAGATCCCGCTGCGCTACGACCCGCCGACCCCGTGGTACCGCCGCGCCTGGTTCTACGCCGCCGTCGGCACCGTGGTCGCCGCCAGCGTCGGCATCACCGTCTACGAGCTGACCCTCGCCCCGCCCGACCGCGTCTCGGGCAGCGTCAGCGTTCACTGATCGTGCTACGAAACCTCGTGCGCACGCTGACGTCCGTCCTGGGCAATTCGCAACGCCTCGATGGCGGGGCCATGTTCGGCAATGCCCCGCGGGCGATGTGGGAGCGGTGGATCGCCCCCGATGACAAGAACCGGATCCCGCTCGCGTGCCGCTGCCTGCTGGTCCGCGACGGCGACCGCACGATCCTGCTCGAGACCGGCATCGGCGCGTTCTTCGAGCCGACCCTGCGCGAGCGCTACGGCATCGTCGAGCCGCACCACGTGCTGCTCGAGTCGCTCGCCGAGCTCGGGGTCGCGCCGAGCGACGTCGATGTCGTCGTGTTCTCGCACCTGCACTTCGACCACGCCGGCGGCGCGCTCGCGGCCCACGCCGAGGGCGCCGGCCTCGAGCTGGTGTTCCCCAACGCGACCTATGTCGTGGGCGCCGAGGCCTGGCAGCGCGCGGTGTCGCCGCACGCGCGCGATCGCGCGTCGTTCATCCCCGGGCTGACCGACCTGCTCGAGGCCAGCGGCCGGCTCGAGCTCGCGGCCGGCGAGCGCTCGACCGCGCTCGGCGACGGCTTCCGGTTCCACCGCTGCTCGGGGCACACGCCCGGCCTACTGCTGACCGAGGTCGAGATGCCCGACGGCCCCGTCGTGTTCGCCTCCGACCTGATCCCCGGCCGGCCGTGGGTCCACCTGCCGATCACGATGGGCTACGATCGGTTCCCCGAGCTGCTGATCGACGAGAAGGCCACGCTGCTCGGCGACCTGGTCGACCGCCACGGCCGGCTGTTCTTCACCCACGATCCGGTGGTCGCGATGGGCAAGGTCGCGCGCGACGCGAAGGGCAAGTTCCACACCGTCGACGATCTCCAGGTGCTGCGCTCGCTGGCAAGCTAGCGACTGCCACGCGTCGAGCACGGGCCGGAGCGAACGGTCCTTGGGCTCGACCAGCTGCGTCATGGATCGGGGCTAATTGCCTATGTTCGTCCAGGATGAAAGTGGCAGTTCAAGGGGATGAGCGGGAGTGGGGCTCTGGCTCCGCTCAGCCAATTCTGGACCAACGAGCGCCGATGAGACAGACCACCTCGCGCCACGTGCCAATCAGGAAGGTACGAGGCGTGCATCTCAGCCGGGCGGAGTCAAAATGAACAATCAAAATCGACAGGGTTCGCACCAAAACTATACTCAGGGTGGAAGCAATCCCGGCTCCTACGGCGGACGCGGGGGCGAGGATGGCGGCCAGGACGGCGAGCGTTTCGGTCAGCGTGGCCAGCACTCGGATGATGATCATCAGTACGACCGCAGCCGCAGTGGCGGCGAGCATGGCGGTCAGGACGAACACGAGGGCAGCCGGTACGGACAGGACCAGAGCAGCCAGCGGTATCAGGGCGGTCAGAGCGGCTACGGCAGCGGCCAGAGCGGTTATGGAAGCCGCCAGGGCGGTCAGGGGTACCAGGGCGGCGGGCAGCAGGGCGGCCAGGGTAACTACGGTAGCTCGCAGGGTGGCTACGGCGGTCAGGGTTCCCAGAGCGGCCAGGGCGGTTACGGCGGCCAGGGTTCCCAGGGTGGCCAGGGCGGCTATGGCGGCCAGGGTTCGCAGGGCGGCTACGGCGGCCAGGGTTCGCAGAGCGGCCAGCGCGGCTACGGCAGCCAGGGTTCGCAGAGCGGCCAGGGCGGCTACGGCAGCCAGGGTTCGCAGAGCGGCTATGGCAGCCAGGGCTCGCAGAGCGGCCAGGGCGGCTACGGCGGCCAGGGTTCGCAGAGCGGACAGAGCGGCTACGGCAGCCAGGGTTCGCAGAGCGGCCAGGGCGGCTACGGCGGCC
>DASWOO010000155.1:0-5799 GCA_036404335.1 Kofleriaceae bacterium | reverse complement strand
TGCATGGACTCCGACTGTCGCTCGATCACGCCGCCTCCGCCCATGCCGCGCCTGGTTGGTGACGTCTGGAAGCGTGACGCGCAATCCCGCATCTTCGCCGACGTGCAAGACCACAAGGCGACGATCCGGATGGAGGCGGCTGACGCCACCGACAAGAAGATCTCCCTGCTGATCGCGGTCGCTAGCGACGCGGCAAATACCCCCGTCGGGTTTGTCACGATCACCAACCTGGTCATTCCCGTTAAAGATTCGAAGGTCGTTTCGACGACCCTGATGGCCTCGTCATCGCTATCGCCGTCCAACGTGGCGCAGGGCGCGTTTGTGTGGCCCCCGGCGACGGGCGCGACGATGCAGAGCTCGTGCGTTGCGATCGCGCAGCTCGATTCAGATAACAACATCGAGCGCACGCTCATCGTTCCCGAGCTCGATCGAGATTGCGACGGGAAGGTCGCGGCAGACGATTGCCTGACGAACGTCTACGACCAGACAAGCACGCTCGGTCCGGATACGGACCAGCTCGACAAGACCTGCGCGATACTCACGAATCCAATGTCGTGTGTCATCGGAACGATCGGATGCCCGAAGGAGGATGTCCAGCAAGCCGCCGATAACACGTGCCGGCCGCAGGTGGACCTCGGTTGCTTGCCCAAAGGCGTGTGTGACGGATGCAAAGACATGTCGCTCGCGGATTGCTCGGCGAACGTGCCGCACATGGCGTGCACCCTGCCGAGGCTCGACGTTCGAGGCTGCGGAACGAGCAAGACGATTAACCTGAAGGTGCCGTCGAACATCACGCGCTGCAACCGAGCCGAGATCGCCGCCGCCACGGATACGCTGACGTTCGACACGCATGCCGAGTTCGAAGGGATCGAGCTCGACGTCGAGGCTACCTACGTCGATGTCGAGAAGGCCTGTGCGCTCACGCTGTCCTGGAAGGGTGGCAGCTTCACGGGTCTGCCGCCCGACAGCCAACATGCCCTGATCCGGATCGAGACCAGCAAGGGCAGCGTGCTGATCCCGCTCGACGTCACGTTCGCCGAGGTCGCGCAGTGCAAAGGCGCCGACGACTCCGCCATCAAGTGCGAAGCGATGGGCATCGACACGGACGACACCCTGTGGGCCTGCCTCGGCCCCTGATCGAGGTCGCTTACGCCGACTGCAGGGTGTCGTAGGCGTGGAACAGCATCGAGAACGTCGCGCGGCCCTCGGTGAGGCTGCGCAGGCGGGTCGAGTAGCCGAACATGTTGCGCAGGGCGACGTGGGCGGTGATCAGGCGCTTGACGCCGCGCGAGCCGACGTCCTGGACCTGGCCGCGGCGCTGGTTGAGATCGCCGATGACGGCGCCGAGGAACTCGTCGTCGACCGTGACCTCGACGGCCATGATCGGCTCGAGCCGTGACGGGTGCGCGGACTGGACGGCGCGGCGGAAGGCCTCGGCCGCCGCGGCGCGCGAGCCGATCTCGCCGTTGGCGCCCTCCCGCAGGTTGACCGCGAGCAGCGTGACCTCGACGTCCTCGAGCGGATAGCCGTCGGGGCCGCTCGACGCGGCGTCCTTGAGGCCCTGCATCGCGGCGTTGACGATGTGATCGGGCAGGAGGCTGCCGGCCGGGAGCGCGCGCTTGAACTCCATGCCGGAGCCGCGCGGCCGGCTGCGGACGCGGGCGGTTGCCTCGCCGAAGATCGCCTGCTCCTTGAGCTCGCGCTCGAACGTCGCCGTGCCCTCGCCCTCGCCGAGCACGGTCTCGCGATACACGACCTGCGGCTTGCCGGCGCGCGCCTGGACGCCGTACTCGCGCTTCATGCGGTCGACGATGATCTCGAGGTGGAGCTCGCCCATGCCGCTGATCAGCGTCTGGCCGATGTCGTTGTCCTCGCGGAACCGGAACGTCGGGTCCTCCTCGGACATCTTGGCGAGCGCGAAGTCGAGCCGCTCCTTGGCGCCGGCGTTGTCGGCCTCGATCGCCTGCGAGATCACCGGCTCGTAGGTGTCGATGCGCTCGAGCAGGATCGGCGACTTGGGATCGCACACGGTGTCGCCCGTGGTCGCGTCCTTGAGGCCGGCCGCCGCGACGATCTCGCCGGCGACCGCCTTGTCGAGCCGCTCGCGCTTGTTGGCGTGGAGCCGGAACAGGCGCGCCACCTTCTCCTTGCGGTTGGTGCGGACGTTGAGCACCTCGCCGCCGGCCTCGAGCGTGCCGGAGAAGATGCGGAGGAACACGACCTTGCGGCCCTCGTCCATCGCGATCTTGAACGCGAGCGCCGCGAACGGCTCGTTGTTCTTCGGCGCGCGGGTCAGCCGCTCCTCGCCCTTGTCCGTGCCGAGCGACCGCGGATCGACGCCGGTCACCGGCGGGACGTCGGCCGGCGACGGCAGGTACGCGATCACGCCGTCGAGCAGCGGGTGGATGCCCTTGTTGCGCAGCGCCGTGCCGGCGAACACCGGGACGATCTTGACCGCGATCGTCGCCTTGCGGATCGCGGCGTCGATCTCGGCGACCGTGATCTCCTGGCCGTCGAGGTACTTGAGCGCGAGCGCGTCGTCGAGGTCGGCGAGCGCCTGGATCAGGCTGTCGTGGCCATCGGCGGCGACGCCGGCGAGGTCCGCCGGGATGTCGGTGACCTCCGGCTCGTCGGTGACCTCGCCGGTGAACATCAGCGCCTTCATCCGGACCAGGTCGATCACGCCGGAGAACTCGTCCTCGACGCCGATCGGCAGCTGGACCGGCACGGCGTTGGCGCCGAGCCGCTCGCGGATATCGGCGACGACGGACGGGAACGACGCGCCGATCCGATCGAGCTTGTTGATGAACGCGATGCGCGGGACCTTGAACTTGTCGGCCTGGTGCCAGACGGTCTCGGACTGCGGCTGGACGCCGGCGACGCCGCAGAACACGACGACCGCGCCGTCGAGCACGCGCAGGGAGCGCTCGACCTCGATCGTGAAGTCGACGTGGCCCGGGGTGTCGATCAGGTGGATCTCGTGCTTCTTCCACTCGAACGTGGTCGCGGCGGCGGTGATCGTGATGCCGCGCTCGCGCTCCTGCTCCATCCAGTCCATCTCGGTCTCGCCGTCGTGGACCTCGCCGACCTTGTGGATCTTGCCGGAGTGAAACAGGAACCGCTCCGACACGGTGGTCTTGCCAGCGTCGATATGAGCCACCACACCGAGGTTGCGAACGAGATCGATCTTCGCCATGACTACCGTGCGCGGTATAGCGCAGATTCTGCCCGCGACACCAACCACTTGGGTGGGTTACGATCGCGGGATGGACAGGCGCCCTCGGGCCGACCGCCGCGCCTCGGCCGCGGCCTGCGCGGTGTTCGCCGGGGTCGCCGGGATATGGCCGGCAGTGGCGCAGGCGCAGGCGTCCGCGCCGGCGGCCGTGGCCGCGCCGAGCGACGCCGAGCTCGAGCGTGCGAAAGATCGCTACCAGGCGGGCGAGACCGCGATGGCCGACCAACGCTTCGCCGACGCCGCGTACGACTACGCGGCGGCGTACGAGCTGAGCCGGGATCCGGCGCTGCTGTTCAAGCTCGGCCGCGCGCACGAGCGCGACGGGCAGTGCGACGTCGCGCTCGGGTTCTACGCGCGCTACCTGCGCGAGGGCCAGCCGACCGAAGCGTTCGCGCGCGCGACCCGCGAGCGGATCGCGGCGTGCGACGGCAAGCGCGGAGCCGCGAGCGCGACGGCCGGGTCGGGCGCTGCCGCCGACGCGACCAGCGTGCCGGCAAAGACCAGGCCCAACGACAGCGCGGGCACGACGATCACGCCCGGGCCCGCCGCCGGCAGCTCAGCCACAGGCAGCTCAGCCACCGGCAGCTCAGCCACAGGCAGCTCACCCGCCGGCAGCTCATCCACCGGCAGCTCATCCACCGGCAGCCCCGACGCCACCGGCGCGACCACCACCACCACCACCGGCGCCACCGCCGGCGCCGCCCTGCCCCGGCTCAGCAATCAGCGGCGGGCGGCCTGGCTCATCACCGGCGGCGCGGTCGCGATGGTCGCGCTCGGCGGCGTGCTCGCCTATGCCGCCAGCTCGTCGGAGAACGACGTCCGCGACCTCTACATCGGCTTCGCCAGGACCCCGCCCAGCTTCGACCGCGCGACCCGCAAGAGCTACGACGACCTGATCGCCCAGGGCCACCAGTACCAGCACCTGGCCTGGGCGGCGTTCGGCACGGCCGGCGCGGCGGCGATCGGCGCCGCGCTGCTGTTCTGGCTCGACGAGCGCCCCGCCGCGCGCGAGGCGCCGCGGATCGCGCCGGCGGTCGGCCCGCATGGCGCCGGCGTGTCGGTTCGGTTCTAACCCGGCGGCTCTGCCGCTTGGTCGGCCCGGCGTCCTGGTGAATAATCGCCAGGTCCATGGTGAGGCGGATCATGCCCGAGGCGGTCTCCGCCGACGGGGCCGAGGTGAGCTACATCCCGGCCGAGCGCTGCGCGATCGTCGCGTCGCCCGACGGCCAGTACGCGGCGATCCTCGAGCCGGGGCGGGTCGTCGTCGTCGAGATCGCGCGCGCCTGGCAGGTCGCCGAGCTCGGCGTCGCCACCGCGCCCGAGCACACCGACATCGGCTGGGTCGGCACCGCGCCGCCCCGCCTGCTGATCGTCTCGCGCCGCCCGTCCCACAGCACGGTCTACCTGGTCGACCTCGACGGGCCACGCGCCGTCGCCGAGATCCAGATCGAGGGCACGCGCAAGCTCGGCGCGACCACCGGCAACTACGCGCTGATCATCGGCGGCGCGAGCACGGCCGTGCTGGCCGCCGGCGACGCGTTGCTGACCCCGTACCAGTTCCCGAGCCGCTCGGTGCCGACGGCCGCGGGCGCCGCCGGCCGGCAGTTCGTCGTCTCGATCGCCGGCGCGATCGAGGAGTGGGATCCGCACCAGCGGGTGCCGCGCAAGCGGCTGCGGCTGCCGCGCCAGGCCGCGATCGCGCAGGTCGGCGGCACCGATCGCATCGTGTGGGTGACAACGCAGCAGGACCCGGCGCAGATCGACGTGATCGCCCAGGCCGGCCACGCCCAGCCCCGGGCGCACGAGCTGCCCGAGCCGATCGCCTACGTCAGCGCGCACCCGCAGCGCGACCTGCTGGTCTGCCTGGGCCGCAACACCGGCAGCGTGTACCTCGTCGACCTCGAGGGCCGGCCGCTAGTCCGCACCATCGAGCTGCCCGACTTCCCGCGCGCCGACGCGATCGCGCTGTTCGCCAACCCGACGACGGTCGGCGTCCTGGCCGCGCGCGCCGGCGAGCCGCTCGGCGTGTTCCTGCTCGACGACCGGCCGGCGGCGGGGCCGATGGTGTTCGCGACGCCGTCCGCGCCGCCGATGCCCGAGCCGCGCAAGCCAGCGCCCGTCCCCGCCGCCAGCTCGCTGTACGACGAGCCGGCCGAGCCCGACGCGCCGGCGCCCGTCAAACCCACCGCCGCCAGCCCGGTCCGGATCTCGCTCGCCCCCGCGCGCGGCGGCGCCGGCGCGCGGCCCGCTGAGCCGCCCGCCGCCGCCAGCGCCGGGCTCGCCTCGCTCCAGCTGCGCAACCGGGTCGTCAGCGGTCCGCAGCTCCGCCGGCTCGGCACCCAGCCGCCCGTGCCGGCGCCCGCGCCCGCGCCCGCGCCGGTCGAGCCCGTGGCCGAGCGCGCCCCCAAGCGCGAGCTGTCCGACGCGCCCGAGCCGCCGGCGATCGTCCGGCCGCCGCTCGAGCTCGCGATGGTCGCGCTCGCGCCGCGCACGCCCCCGACCCGGTGCTCGCCCGCCGATTACCAGCAGCTGCTCGACCGGTTCCGCGAGTTCTGCTCGACCAC
>DASWOO010000154.1:0-3234 GCA_036404335.1 Kofleriaceae bacterium | reverse complement strand
GGCGATCGTCCACGACGAGGTGCCGCTGCCGTCGAGCCAGCGCCCCGACATCCCGCGGGCGATCGACGACATCGCGATGAAGTTGCTGGCGAAGGACCCGGCGCAGCGCTACCAGACCGCCGACGACGTCGTTGAGGCGATCGAGAACGCGTCGATGCGCGCCGGGACGATCCTGTCGACGTCGGCGGTCGCCCGCCTGCTGCGCGACCTGTTCGGCAGCCCGCCCGAGCCATGGCTGACCCTGCCCGACGCCAGCGGCGCGGCCGCGCTGGTGGCCAGGCCGGTGCCGGCGAGCTTGCCGGCCGAGCCCGCCGATCCGGTCGAGGCCGAGCTGTCGGGCGTGCCGGACCTGAGCCCGAGCCAGGTGATGGAGACCGAGGAGCTGCCGCGCGCGAAGCTCGCGGCGATGGCGCCGCCGGCGCTGCCCGGGCTGCCGCCGGTGCAGATCGGGCTGATCACCCCGATCCGGCCGCTGCCGGGCCTGCCGCCGATGCCGCGCGCGGAGACCGAGCCGCCGCCGGCGCTGACGCCGCCGCCCGACGTCGGGCTCGTGCTGCCGCCGCCCGCCGCCGGGCTCGTGCTGCCGCCGCCGCCCGCGTCGCCGGCGGCGCTGTCGCCCACGATCATCGCCGCGGCCTTGCCGCTCGGGCCGTTCGGCGGCCCGCGCCATCGCCACCCGACCCATCCGCCGCCGAGCCACGGCGGCGGCCAGGGCCTCGCCGCCTCGACCTTGCTCGGCGTGGAGCCGCGCGCGGTCAGGTCAGGCCTGCAGCCGCCGCAGCTGGCGCAGGTCCCGCTGTCGTCGCAACCGCTGCCGCTGCTGGCGCCATCCGAGCTCGCGACGTCGTCGGACATGATCGCGCTGCAGCAGGGCCCGCCGCTGCCGCCGACCACCGCGCGGCGGTCGCTCGCGCCGCTGGCCGCCGTGATCAGCCTCGCCACGATCGCCGGCGTCGCCACCGTGTGGCTGGCGATGCGCAAGCCGGCGCCCGCGGGCGAGCACGCCGCGCTCCGCGCCGCGCAGTCCGGCGACGCCGCCGAGCCAGACGCACCGGGCGCACCGAGGGCATCGAGCGCGGCGAACGCGCCGAGCGCGCCGGTCACGCCCACCGCGACCGCGCCCGCCGCGCCACCCCCGGACGCGCCGGACGCGCCATTCGACGCCGCACCGGACACCCCGCTGACGCGCGTCGCCATCGCGCCGATCAGTCATCCCGACGCCAGCGCCAGCCCGCCCGAGGCCCAATCGGCGCACCATCCCGCGGCCCTGACGTCCACACCACCGCCGCCGGCCGCCGCACGACCGGCCGCATCATCACCGGCCGCACCATCACCCGCCGCACGACCCGCCGCACCATCACCCGCCACGCCACCACCGGCCACGCCGCAGCCATCTGCCGCACCGCCACCACCGGCCGCCGTCGCACGGCCTGCGCCACAGCCCGACCGCGAGACGCTCAACAACCTGTTCCAGGCCGGCAAGTACGCGTACGTCGTCAACGCGTGCGTCCGGGCCCGCGACACCCCCGAGATCGCGCGCGTCTGCCTGATGGCCGCGTGCATCGAGAACAAGGGCACGCAGGCCCAGCGCTGGCTGTCGGTCGAGCGCGACGAGCTGCATCCCCAGCTCATGAGCTACTGCGCGTCGAAGGGCACGCCGCTCCGCTAGCGTCGACGAAAGCTCCCGCCGGGCTCGCGCGCCGGCGGCGGCCGCGCTACGAAGGATCCGCCATGTCCGAACCACCCGCCATGCGCCCCGCCTGGCTCGTCGGCATGTACGCGGGCCTCATCACCTTTGCGGTCGGCGCCGGCATCGCGCTGCTCGTCGCGGTCGCGACCGGCGCGATCCACCGCAACCCGGCATGGGCCGGCGCGCAGTTCGGCCGCGCCTACGCCCCGTTCGTCGTGATCGTGTGGATCGCCGGCTGGGCGATCCAGCGCGCGCGGATCAAGAGCCAGGCGTCGCCCGCCAGCTGAAAATTCCAGCGCCGGGCGCCCGACTCCGCAATTCTCTCAAGCAAGATTCCCGTGCTCGCCGCTGCTTGCCGATGCGGCCGCGCGAACGTCAGCGCTACACTGAGAGCGAGCCATGGCGAACGCAGGACGCAGACTCGACGGCCGGCTCGCGGTGCTCGGCGCGCTCGCGCTCGCGGCCGCGTCGACCGGCGTCGTGATCCCGGCGATGCGCGCGCTGGTCGAGCAGACCGGCCGCGGCGCGATCGCCACCGGCGTGTTCAACGCCTCGCACGTGGTCGGCGGCGTGGTCGGCGCCGCGCTCGGCAGCCGCGCGCTCGCGGTGTCCGGCTCGCCGCGCCGGCTCGCGCTCGCCGGCCTGTCGGCCAGCATCCTGGTCACCCTCGCGATCGCCGCGATCACGCCGCTCGAGCTGCGCGTCGGCCTGCGCTTCCTCGACGGCGCCTGCCACCTGCTCGCCGTGACCTCGCTGATCGCCGTCGGCACCGCCGGCGCCGCCGAGCTGCGCGCCCGCCGGGCGGTGTGGATGGGCGTCGCGATCGTGCTGGGCGTCGCCGGCGGCCTCGGCCTGGGCGGCGCGATCGCCGCGCCCACCACGTCGCTCGTCGTCGCCGCGGGCCTGTCGGCCGCCGCGCTGCTCGTCACGCTCGCCGGGGTCACCGCCCCCGCGGCGCCGCCGGCCGCCGCCCCGCGCCGCGCCACCTCGCGCCCGCCGCTCGGCCCCGGCCTGCTCGCGTTCGGCGAGCGCTTCATCTTCGGCATGCTGTCGACGGCGTCGCTCTACCTGGCGCCCGGCCCCGGCCGGATCGGCCTGGTCCTGGGCACCTTCATGGTGTCGTCGCTGGTCGCGATGCCCGTCGCCCGGCGCTATGCCCAGCAGTGGGGCGCGCGCAAGCTCGCCGTCCGCAGCACCCTGGTGTTCGCGCTCGGCCTCGCGCTCGCCGGCGCGTTCGACATCTACGCGACGATCGGCGCCGCCCTGCCCTGGGCGATCGGCTGCGGCGCGGCCGCCGGCGCGCTCTACGCCAGCGCGCTCGTGCTCGCCGCCCGCTCGCCCGCGCTCGAGGATCGCGTCCGCGACATGTCCGCGGTCCAGGCGTCCGGCGGCGCCGGCCACGCGCTCGGCGCGCTGTGCGGCGGCTGGGCGGTCACCGTCCTGCCCGGCACCCTCGCGATCGCCGTGCCCGGCGTCGGCGTGATCGTCGCCGCGACGATCGGCGTCTGGCTCACCGTCCCCGAGGCCGCGCGCGACTGCCCGGT
>DASWOO010000153.1:0-6245 GCA_036404335.1 Kofleriaceae bacterium | reverse complement strand
CGGCTCGGTGGCTTCGATCACCTGGTGATGGAGCGGATGGCCGGCGAGGATCCGTTCGCCGCCCAGCTCGCGCGCGCGCTCGAGCAGCGCGGCCTGCCGACGACGATCGCCGCGACCGCCGCGTGCCCGTACGTGCCGCTGCCGGCGTCGTTCGAGGCCTACTGCAAGCAGCTCGATCGCGACGCGCGCTACGTCGTCACCCGCGCGCTGCGCGAGCTCGAGCGCTGGGCCGGCAAGCCGGGCTACACCCGCGTGGTCGCGCGCACGCCGGCCGAGCTCGCCGAGGGCCGGGCGATCCTCCACGAGCTGCATGGCGCGCGGTGGAGCGCGAGCGGCCACGACGGCGTGTTCGCGAGCGACCGCTTCACCCGGTTCCACGACGAGGTCATGGCCGCGCTGCTCGACGGCCCCGACGGCCAGCTCGAGCTGCAGTGGCTGGTGGTCGGCGGCCGGCCGGTGGTCGCGCTGTACAACATCGTCTATCGCGGCCGCGTGTACTTCTATCAGTCCGGCCGCACGCTCGACGTGCCCAAGGGCGTCAAGCTCGGCCTCGCCGCCCACGCGCTCGCGCTGCGCGCCGCGATCGACGCCGGCCATGCCGAGTACGACTTCCTCGCCGGCGAGTCGCAGTACAAGCGCCAGCTCGCGCTCGCCAGGCACCCGATGATCACGCTGAGCGCGGCCGCGCCGTCGATGCGCGCCCGCACGGCGGTGGCGGCGGCGACCGCGCTCAACCACGGCCTGCGCCGCGCCCGGCTCGAGCTGACCGGCCAGCGCGACCGGCTCGCCGCGGTCGATCCCGCGCAGCGCTCGCGCGCCGGCTCGTTCGCGCTCACCGCGCTCAATCGGATCTTGCCGCCGCCGAGCCGATCCGGCCCGGCCGTCCCCGCGCACGGCCAAGGAGCGGAGCCATGACTGCAGATCTCGTCAGCGTCATCATCCCGTCGTACAACCGCGCGTACTGCATCGCGACCACGGTCGACAGCGTGCTCGCGCAGAGCCACGGCAACCTCGAGATCCTGATCGTCGACGATGGCTCCAAGGATGCCACGCGCGA
The DNA here is from genome assembly GCA_036404335.1 of Kofleriaceae bacterium. Classification (GTDB taxonomy): domain Bacteria; phylum Myxococcota_A; class Polyangia; order Haliangiales; family Haliangiaceae; genus JABFXX01. The sequence continues at coordinate 5,188 of DASWOO010000153.1, read as the reverse complement.
GCTGATCGCCGAGCGCTACGGCCGCGAGCCGCGCGTGCGCTACCTCCACCAGGCCAACGCCGGCGTGTCCGCGGCGCGCAACCACGGCCTGCGCCTGGCGACCGGCGACTACCTCGCCTTGCTCGACTCCGACGACATCTGGCTGCCCTGGAAGCTCGAGGCCCAGCTGCGCTGCCTCGCCGCGCTGGCCAGCGCCGGCATGATCTGGACCGACATGGACGCGATCGGCCCCGACGGCGAGGTCGTCCACCGCCGCTACCTCACCAAGATGTACTCGTCGTACCAGCGGTTCACCCGCGACCAGCTGTTCCGCGAGTCGCGGCCGCTCTCGGCGATCGACGCCGGCCTCGCCGCCGCGCTCGGCGATCCCCGCGTCTACCTCGGCGACATCTTCTCGCCGATGATCACCGGCAACCTCGTCCACACCTCGACCGTGCTGCAGCGCCGCGCGCGGTTCGAGCAGGTCCGCGAGTTCGACGTCGAGCTCCGCCACTCGGGCGAGGACTACGACTTCCACCTCCGGACGTGCCGCGAGGGCGACGTCGCCTACCTCGACGCGCCGTCGATCCTGTACCAGCGCGGGCGCGAGGATCAGCTGACCAGCAGCAAGTACAAGATCCACATGGCCGAGAACTTCCTCAAGACGGTCCACAAGGCGCTCGCCCGCGATCGCGGGCGGGTCACCTTGCCGCCGGCGGTGCTCGACGAGGTCCTGGCCGAGGCCCACGCGTGGATCGGCGAGGTGCGGTTCGATCTCGGCGACAGCGACCAGGCCCGCCACCACCTCGGCACCAGCCTCAAGTTTCGGCCGTGGCAGCCGCGGGTCGCCGCGCTGCTCGGCGCCGCGATCCTGCCCCGGCAGGTCACCGACCCGCTGCGCGCCAGCTACCGCGCGCTCAAGCAGCGCCTGCGCGCCTGAAGATCTACGCCGCCGGCCGGCCCGGCGTGAAGTGGCGCTTGAGCGCGAGGAAGTGCTTCTCGTAGCCGTGGAACGACATGAACGCCAGCGCGTAGCTCGCCGCGGTGACCACGAGCATGTACACGATGCCGGCCTTGATCCCGATGCCGCGCGGCAGCAGGCGATCGAGCAGCGGCACGCCGAGCAGCTGGTTCAGGAACTGGTGGAACAGGTAGATGCCGTAGCTGTACGTGCCGAACGAGCGCAGCACCGCGTTGCCGAACACCGCGCCGAGCCAGCCGCGGCCGCGCTCGTGGTCGAGCACGACGAGCAGGACCAGCGCCGCGCACACCACGGCGAGGATCGTGTAGCCGTAGGTCTGATCGCGCAGCCCGGTGCGGGCGTAGCCGCCGGTGGTGACCAGGCCGGCGACGAACAGCACGCCGGCCGCGACGCTGATCCGCGCGCGCCGGCCGACCAGCGAGGCGTGCGCCACCGGCATGCGGAGCAGCGCGGCGACCGCGGCGCCGGCGGCGAGCGCGTCCATCCGGCACACCGTGAACATGTAGGCTGCCTCGCCGCCGAGCCCGGCCTGGCGGACCCAGATCCGCGCGCCGATCGCGGCGAGCATCACGCCGCCGACGGTCCCGAGCAGCCGGCGCGGCGTGGCGTGGCGGACGACGAACGGCCACACGAAGTAGAACTGCTCCTCGACCGCGAGCGACCAGAAGTGCGGAAACGCGGCGACCCCGCGGCCGAGCGGCTCGGCCCAGTTGACGAGGTAGATCCACAGCCAGACCCGGTGATCGGGATCGGCGAGCAGGCGGTGCGGCGCGAGGCCGAGCGCGGGCAGCACGAGCAGGCCGCCGACGAGCACGCCGTAGTACAGCGGGAAGATCCGCAGCACGCGGCGGGCGAAGAACGCGCGCAGGTAGCGCGGCGCGCCGCGGGTGTCGAGCAGGATGCCGGTGATCAGGAACCCCGACAGCACGAAGAACAGCTGGACGCCGACCCAGCCGAAGTTGGAGTCGTACTCGATCCAGCGCTCGAGCGGCCGGCCCGTGTTCGAGAACGGGTTCAGGTTGTGCGCGAGCACGAGCAGGATCGCGAGCCCGCGCACGCCGTCGAGCGCGGGGATCGGCGCGCCGCTGACACGCGAGGACGTGGCCGGATCCACGCGACCATCGTACTACGCGGAGCCGCGCTTGAGCGCCCGGCGCAGGACCTGAAGCAGGTCGCGCGTCGACGATCGCGCGACGACCAGCGCGCCGGCGACGTACGCCGCGGCGCCGACCGCGATCTCGATCGGCAGGCGGACCAGCGCCGCCTCGACGCCGACCGCGAGCAGGCCATGGCGGACGCCGACCACCGCCGCCGCCATGCCGGCGCACGCCGCGAGCGGCCGGACCACCGCGCCGACGATCGGCCCCGCCGGCACGCCATCGCTGACGATGACCAGGCCGATCGCGACCAGCGACTGCGTGCCGAACGCCAGGCCGACCGCGCCCGCGGTCCACAGCGGGCCGAGCGACGCGAACGCGAACATGCAGCCGAACAGCAGCACCAGCTTGAGCGCCTGCAGCAGCATGATCGTGCGGGTGCGCGAGAACGCCGAGAGATAGGCCGTCACGCCCCAGCCCATCGGCCGCACCACCGACAGCACCGACAGCACGACCAGCAGCGGCGCCACGCCCTGCCACTTGTCGTTGAGCACGGCGCGGATCAGCGTCGGCGCGACCACGCCGAGCCCGACCGCGAGCGGGAACACGACGATCGACATCAGCGCCGTCGACCGGATCAGCGCGGCCTGGCGGTCCTTGACCTCGAGGCTGGCCATCGCCGGCAGCAGCACGCTGCTGATCTGCTCGCCGACCTGGACCGCCGGGATGTCGGCGAGGTTGTAGGCCATGTTGTACAGGCCGACCTCCGCCTGGCCGAAGAACGTGCCGAACGCCAGGTTGTCCCAGTAGCGGGTGCCGAAGTCGAACAGCTGGGCCACGCCGAGCGGCCCGCCGAACCGGACGATCTCGCGCACCCGCTGCCACCGCCACCGCGTGGGCTTGAACCAGCCAAGGCCCGTGGCGCGGAAGATCAGGCCGGTCGCGACCGTCGACTGCACGATGTTGCCGATCACGATCGCCTGGCCGCCGAGCCGGGTCGTCGCGGCCAGGCCGATCGCGGTGAGCGTGTACGCCAGGTCGGCCAGGCCGTTGGCGATCGCCAGCTCGCGGAATCGCAGCTCGCGGGCGAGCACCTTGTCGGGCACCGCGCCGATCCGGCGGATCAGGATCGACAGCGTGAGGCCGGGCAGGTAGTCGGTGAGGTGCGGCGCGTGGAACACCGGCGCGAACAGCGCGCCGGCGCCGGCGACCGCGCACAGCCCGACGAAGCCGAGCACGAAGTTCATCACCGAGACATGGAAGGTCTGCTCGTCGCCCTTCACGCCGTGGACGATCATGTACTGGTTGAATCCCCAGCTCGACAGCCAGTTGGCGGTCTGGCCGATCACCAGCGCCGAGTTGACCTCGCCGACCACGTCGGGGTTGAGCAGCCCGGTCATGAACAGCGTGCCGACCAGGCCGATCAGCCGCGTGCCGGTGCTCGCGCCGACGCTCCACATCGCGCCGCGCGCCGCGCGGTTGCCTACGGACACGGGACCTCCAGCGCACACACGACCATGATCAGCCCATCATCGCCGATCCGGCGGCCCGCTGTCAGCCGGTGCGGCGCACCGCGTCGTGCACGCGCTCGTACCAGCGCTCGCCGATCCGGAACGGCGCGCCGAGCAGCCGCCGCCGCTTGAGCGCCTTGAACGCGCGCGCGCGCGCCAGCTTCTTGTAGAACGGGCTCGACTTGTCGAACGCGTAGGCGAACATCGGCTTGAGCGCGGGATCGAGCGCGGCGAACAGCGCGTCGTCGAGGTTGTGCAGCGGATCGCCGTAGTCGTAATAGAACGACGACCGGAAGTAGCTGGTGGTCAGCATCGTCCGCGGCTCGTCGGTCGGGTTCGTGGTCCCGCGGTGCCACATCCCGGGGTCGCGGATCAGCAGGTCGCCCGGCACGAGCTCGATCTTCTTCGACGGGACGTGCGCCATCAGCGCCTCGGCCGCCGGGTTCTCGCCGTCCTGTGTGAACGGCAGCACGCCGAACTTGAAGAACTTCTCGCCATGCCACAGGTGGCTGCCGCCCGGCCAGACCTCGAGCGGGCCATTGTGCAGCCCGCAGTGCATGATCGGGATGTTGACGGTGGCGCCGAACGGCTGGGCGCCGTCGTAGAAGTTGAGATCGCGGTGGGGCGCCTGGCGCAGCGCGCCCTGGGTGACCGTGTCGCTCGACACCGACTTGCAATAGAAGTCGTCGCCCAGGGTCTCGTTGAGGATCGCCAGCGCGAACGGATTGGCGAGGATGAGCTTGCTGCCGAACGGCCCGGTCAGCCGCGGGAAGATCCGGAATCGCGAGTTGCGCTGCCAGAACTTGGTCCGGGTCGCCGCGCCGGTCGTGATCTCGCGCGACTTCTCGGGGCCCATGCTCGCCTTGCAGTCGGCGAAGACCTCGCGAAACACCGTGCGCAGCTCGGTGATCAGCGCCGCGGGCACGGCGTTCTTGAGCAGCACGTAGCCGCGGCCGTGGAGCAGGAGCGTCCCGAGCTTCCGATGCTCGTCGGACAGCGTACCCGCGCGGAGCTCGTCATCGGAGATCTGGATGCTTCGATCGAGTGGATCCATGTCGCGCCCTCGTTCCTCGGAGAAAGACCCATTATGCCCCAACTCGAGTCGACAGCGCGCGCGGAAAATTCCACTCCGAGCGCTCGTGATGGTCGCGCATGTCGGGCGTGATAGGTTGCGGCGATTGGCGACGATGGGTAATCGGATCCGCGCGCTCGATGCCACGCGTGGCTCGGCGATGCTGTTCGTGTTGATCTCGCACTTCGGCCTGACCTACTTCGGCCACAACGGCGCGGAGCACCTCGAGGACTGGTTCGAGCGCGTCGGCAAGGTGGCGTCACCGACCTTCATGGTGCTCAGCGGCATGATGGCGGGCTTCCTCTATGCGATGCGGCCCGACAGCTTCCGCGCCACGCGCGTGCGGCTCGCCGATCGTGGCCTGTTCTTCCTGACCTTTGGCCACGTCGTGATCGCGCTGGCCCACGAGCCCCGGCTCGGCCGGCTCGACTGGGCGATGTACGAGGTGTTCATCACCGACACCATCGCGTTCTGCATCATCGTCGGGCCGCTGCTCGTCGAGGCGCTGCGGCCGCGGACCCGCCTGATGCTCGGCGCCGCGCTGTTC
>DASWOO010000152.1:0-5233 GCA_036404335.1 Kofleriaceae bacterium | reverse complement strand
CAGAAGCGCGCGTATCGCAACCTGCTCACCCTCGCGCGCGCGCACGACGGTCGGATCCTCACCGCCTGCAGCCAGTTCACCGTCGCGTCGCTGCTCGCCCTGAGCCTGGGCTCGTCGGTCGACCACGACCCGCGGTTCGAGGCCTACGCCAAGGGCGTGGCCGGCACCGGCCTGACCCGGATCGAGGCGCCGGCCGCGACCGCGGCGGAGGCCGACCGCTGGGGCCAGGCGCTGATCAAGCTCGCGACCTCGGCCCGGCTGACCGCCGAGGTCGTCGGCAAGGTCATCCCGCAGCGGCCGAGCGCCCGCGCGCTCAAGCGGCTGGTCGACGACGCCGCCGTGGACGCGTTCGTCGCGTACGTCAACGGCGTCGACGGCGTCGTGCTCCACGCCGACAACGGCAGCGAGGTCTCGAACTTCTGCGAGTTCCTCGCCGAGGGCGGCAGCGTCGCGCGCTACGCCGCGCTCCGCCCCGAGCTGCGCCACGTCCACCGCTACACCGTGACCTGCCTCGACGCCTTGCTCGTCCATCGCGCGCGCGGCCGGATCGCGTCGCCGCTAACCGTCGTGCTGCAGACCGCGCTCGACCACAACGGCGTCACCTACCGCAACGCCCACGTCACCAACCTCGTGCTGCGCCCGAACCGCACGACGATCATCGTCGAGAGCCAGGGCTCGCTCGGCGGGTTCGCCGCCGCCGCCGAGGCCATCGCCGCGCGGCACAAGACCGACGGCAAGGTCGACGAGATGCTGATCACCGGCCACGGCGAGTCGCAGTCGATGGGCCTGGCCGCGACCAAGCCGACCGGCGCGTACGACCCGGCGACCGAGGACCTGTCGCTCAAGCCGATCGGCATCCGGCTGATCGAGGCGCTGCGCGACCACGACACCTCGCGCCCCGCGTTCCGCGCCGTGCTGCAGGGCTGCCCCGGGGTCACCGACACCTCGGCGCTACCCGAGGGCGTCCGCCCGGCGTTCACCCGGCTGTGCACCGCGGCGCGCGAGAACCCGACGGTGCTGAGCAAGCTCGAGGCCGCGCTCGCCGGGCTGGCCGAGGTGCCCGCCAACACGCTGACCGGCGAGACCCAGGGCTTCATCGACCGGATCATGGCGATCATGCGCGACGACGCCGCGACCTCGCGCATCGTGCTCCACGCCTGCCTGACCGCGTCCAACAAGGTGCTGATCGACGTCGACGGCACCGCGCCGGTCGCCCAGCAGCAGGCGGCGATCAAGGCGGCGATCGCCAAGGATCCGAGCCTGGTCACCAAGGTCAAGGAGCGGATCCCGCGCAAGTACCTGCTCGATGTCGCCGAGGTCTGGGGCAAGAAGGGCGTGTCGGTGCTCGGCGCCAACGCCTCGGTCTACGGTCGCACCACCGAGCTGCACGATCCGGGCACCGGGCGGATCACGCTGAGCAACCCCGGCGACGACCGGCTGACCGCGACCAACAAGCGCGACTACGCGCGCCACGGCATCGAGCCCGAGGGCGCGCTGCGCGCCGCGCTCGAGGCCTGGGCCGACGACAAGGACGCGACGATCACCGCCCTGGGCCAGCGCGTCGTCGCCGCGCCGAGCACCGACTGGAACGAGCGGGTGATCCGCGCGCTCTATGCGCGGGTCGTCGCCAACCCCAACAACGGCGCGCTGCTGCTCGAGCTCGAGCGCGCGTCGGGCGCGCTGGCCAACCTGACCCGGGCCGACGACGCGAGCGTCGCCGAGGTCCGCGCCAAGGTCCCGGCCGCGCACGCCCACGCCATCTACAACGGGCTGACCGGCGCCGCGGCGTGGGCCGATATCCAGTACTGGTACACGCGGGTCGTGCTCTACCAGGCGTGGATGGCGACCGACGCGGGCAAGTGCGCCGATCTGTTGGCGACCCTGACCGCCGGCGGCGCCGCCGGGCTCACCACGCAGATGCTCGCCAAGTACCTCGACTACGCCGGGCTGGCGCCGCACCTCGCCGCGATGCTGCCGGTGCCCGGCGACGTCGGCGCGATCCGCCGCGGGCCGACCCTGCTCGCGCTGGCCTGCGTCGCCAAGCAGGGCGCCGCCGCGCCGGCCGCCGCCCTCGGCTACCTGCGCGGCGTGCTCAACCTGCGCGAGGTCGATGGCCGGCAATTCCCCGACGAGGCCCACGTCAACACCCTGTTGCGCGGCGCGACCACCAGCTCGATCCTCACCGCGCTGGGCCGCGGCGTGGTCGAGGCGCCGGTGGTCGCCGAGGCCCGCATCACCCGCCACAACCTGAGCGCGGCGCACGCCGGCCGCAACGACACGACGGTGACGTCGGTCTCGCTGCGCGGCCGGATCCGCGGCGCGGCGACCCCGGTCTACGCCCGGCCCGGCGGCGACGAGGCGGCGCAGCTCGACGACGCCACGGCGGTGTTCATCCATGGCAAGGTCGGCGACGAGTGGTACGCCATCGAGCGCGGCCAGACGACGGCGTTCGTCCGCCAGGATCGGGTCACGCTCGCGTGAGCCGCACGAACGACGTCCCGCCTGTCGACGTTCCCCCTGTCCCCGGAGCCCGTATGGATCATCCCCCGCTCACCTTGCGCGTCACCGGCCAGCTCACCGCCGGCTTCGGCCCCCGGCTCGGCTTCGCGCCCGACGGCGAGGGCTGGGTGTCCGCCGGCGACGGCGCGGCCCACCTATGGCGCGCCGGCGAGACGGCCGGCGACGTGATCGCCGAGCGCGCGGCCACCGGCCGGGTCCGGTTCAGCCGCGATGGCACGACGCTGCTGCTGGCGCCGTACAGCTATGACCTGGCGGGCGGCGCGTGGCTCGCGCAGGCGCCGGTGCTCGGCCGGCTCGGGCCGCCGGTCAGCGAGGCCGGGCTGTTCGAGGCCGTGGCGTCGGCGTGGGACGCCGACGGCGAGGATCTGGTCGTCGCCGCGCGGTTCCGCGGCGCCGGCGGCCTGCTCGGCGCGACCGAGCGGGTGTTCGTGGTGCGCGGCGCGGAGCGCGCGCCGATCGCGACCTTGTACGAGGACGAGCGCGAGGTCCGGGGCCTGGCGATCGACGACCGGTTCATCGCGGTCGCGGTGCGCGACCTCGCGATCTGGTCGCGCGCGGATCACCGGCAGGTCGCCGCGCTGTCCGGCCACGCGGTCACCGTGACCGACCTGGCGTTCAGCCCGGACGGCCGCTGGCTCGCGTCGATCGACGGCCGCGGCGTGCTGCTGGTCTGGGACACGGCGCGCTGGGGCGAGCCGGTCGCGCGGATCCAGACCTCGGCGCAGCGCGCGCTCGCGCTGGCGTGGCATCCGCGGCTGCCGGTGGTCGCCACCGGCGGCTACGACGGCGTCGTCCGGCTGTGGTCGATCGCCGAGGGCGAGCGGGTGACCGCCGGTGACCCGCTCGGCGGCTGGATCCAGGGCCTGGCGTTCGACCCGAGCGGCGGCCGGCTGGTCGCCGCGGCCAACGCCCTGCCCGCGCGCCTCGTCGTCTACGCCGTCGAGTGACGCGCTACGGCAGCTTGCGCCGGCGCATCGTGCCGGCCGCGGGCCGGCGCAGGCTGGCGATCGGCGTGGCCGCGCGGATCGGCGTCGCGGCCGGGGCCGGCGCCGGCGGGATCCAGCCCAGGCTGTTGATCGCCGGCGGCCCGCTGCGCGAGATATCGACGAGCTCGACCTCGACCTCCTCGATCGGCCCGCCATCGGTCAGGACCTCGGCGAGCCGGGTCGCGGCCTCGAGCACCTCGGCCGCGCTCGGCCGCTCGTCGACGTGATGCGACAGCATCTCCGCGAGCAGCCGGTGGAACGCGAGCGGCACGCCGGGGAACTTCTGCGGCGGATCCGGCAGCACCAGGGTCACGGCCTCGTACATGATCGCGCCGAGCGAGAACACGTCGGCGCGCGGGTCGGTCGTGCCCTCGCCGTGGCTGCCCTGGGCCAGCTCGGGCGCGCGATAGAACCGCGCATCCGGATCGACGACGACCGGGATCGACGCGTCGGGGATCGCCGCGTCGCCCCACTCGGTGATGCACACCGGGAAGCTGCGGTCCCGCGTGCGCAGGATCGAGCGCGGTGTCAGGTTGCGATGGACGACGCCGCGGGCGTGCGCGTGCGCGAGGATCGCCGCCGCGTCGCGCAGCACCGCGACCGCGTCGCCGATCGCCAGCGGGTGGCGCGCGGCCTCGCGCTCGATCGACGAGCCATCGACGATCTCGGTCGCGATCCACGGCCGCTGGTCGAGCACGCCGCACTCGAACACGCGCGGCACGCCGCTGTGCTGCATCGACTCGAGGATGCGCGCCTCACGCATCAGCTGCCGCTCGGCCATCCGCGCGCCGATCAGCGCCGGCCGCAAGATCGAGATTCGCGCCACGCGCGGCAGCATCCGGTGCGAGGCCCGAAAGGCCTGCTCCGTGCTGCGCGCCGGCAGCTCGATCTCGAGCAAATACTCCGCGATCCGCGCACCCAACGCGTTCGTCATCACCTGTCCTACGGTCTAGCAGTGGACGTGCCCTCTCAACCCAGGAAACCCTCACCTGCCAGCGTCGAAGGCCCCACGGCGCGCACGGGACCATCGGGCACGATGGCTAGTCCTTGATGCGGCCGTCTTCGACGCTGTGGATACCGCTCGTCGTGTGTTCTAGTCGCTCCAGAGGCTGGATATGAGGCGTCCACCGCGGCCTGCGTAGCCGCGGCTGATCGATCTGCACTCGTTCACCCGGAGTGCGAGGATCGAAACCCATATTGCCACGTTTGAAGTCATTTGAAACTGCGGCATGTCGCTGCACCTGCGAGATCGTCGCGAGCAGCCAGTCCACGTCGCTCCGGACCTCGGAGGCGCTCGGACGGTCGAACCGGTCGAACGATAACAGTGAGTCTAGAATCGTATACAGCTCGACGGGCGCGTCGGGCCGGCGTTGTGCGGTGCGGACATACAGGCCATCGCGATCCGGATCGGCCTCGAGTGGCAATATGCCGGTCAGCGCGCGATGCCCGATCACGCCGAGCGCGAACATGTCGACGCGGTCGTCGACCTGCTCGACGCCCGGCTCCGCGCCCAGCATTTCGGGCGCGACGTACGGCTGACCGGTCTCGCTCGGCGCCGCCGGCAGGTGCGAGGTCGCGTCGTGGGCGATCGCCTCGCTCCAGTCGGGGATGCACAGCGGAAACCGGCGATCGGGCGTCATCACGATCCGGTCGGGCCGCAGGCCGCGGTGGATCACGCCGCGGCGGTGCGCGTGATCGAGCAGGTCGGCGAGCTCGCGGATCAGGCG
>DASWOO010000151.1:0-2454 GCA_036404335.1 Kofleriaceae bacterium | reverse complement strand
CAAGACGGCGATCCAAAGCTTGGTCATGCCCTCCCTCAGTGCAGCTTGCATGCTCGCCCTTCAACGCTCTAACCCCGCGAACGCCCAGCCCTCCAGCTGTCCAGCCGACCGGACACTGTCCACCTCGCCGGACGACATGGCTCGATCTGCGGCGATCGCCCAGACCGGTAGCTCTGGGAGTTTCATCAGGGTAAGAAGGCCATCACCCGCGCGCGGAAATGAACCGCGGATCGCCTGGCCAGGCGCGCGCGCGGCGCTAGGTTGTCGGCATGCAACAACGCCAGCTCGGAACGGGCCCGCAGATCTCGGCGATCGGCCTCGGCTGTATGGGCATGTCGGAGTTCTACGGCCCGTCGGACGACGCCACCTCGATCGACCTGATCCACGGCGCGCTCGACCGCGGCCTCAACTTCTTCGACACGGCGGACATGTACGGCAGCGGCCGCAACGAGGAGCTGGTCGGCAAGGCGCTCGCCGATCGCCGCGACCGCGCGGTGATCGCGACCAAGTTCGCGTTCATCCGGAACCCGGACGGCACCGGCACGGTGTCGGGCAAGCCCGAGTACGTCAAGCAGGCATGCGAGGCCAGCCTGCGCCGGCTCAAGATCGACACGATCGATCTGTACTACCAGCACCGCGTCGATCCCGCGGTGCCGATCGAGGACACCGTCGGGGCGATGGCCGAGCTGGTCCAGCAGGGCAAGGTCCGCTACCTCGGGCTCAGCGAGGCCGGGCCGGCGACGATCCGCCGCGCGCACAAGGTGCATCCGATCTCGGCGCTGCAGACCGAGTACTCGCTGTGGTCGCGCGAGCCCGAGGCCGAGCTGCTGGCGGTGTGCCAGGAGCTCGGCATCACGTTCGTCGCGTACAGCCCGCTCGGCCGCGGGTTCCTGACCAACGCGATCAAGCCCGACGAGCTTGCCGCCGACGACTACCGGCGCGCGAACCCGCGGTTCACCGGCGATAACCTCGCGCACAACCGCGCGCTGGTCGACCGGCTCGCCGAGCTCGCCCAGGCCAAGAAGGTCTCGCCCGCGCAGCTCGCGCTCGCCTGGCTGCTCGCGCGCGCCCCGCACATCGTGCCGATCCCCGGCACCCGCAAGCTGAGCCGGCTCGACGAGAACATCGCCGCGACCGAGATCGTGCTGTCGGCCGACGACCTCGCGGCGATCGATCGCGTCGCCCCGCTCGGCGCCGCTGCGGGCCCGCGCTACACCGAGGACCGCATGACGCTGATCAATCGCTAGGCGCACGCGAGCGCCACGCGCCCATCGTACGGCAGCTGCAGCGGGCCCGGTTACTCGGGTTTGCCCTGGACCTCGCGCAGGAACGCCTCCTCGGTCGCCGATAGCGGGCGGCCCTTGAGGCGCTCGAGCTCGTCGCGCGACAGGCCGCCGACCTTCTGGCGGTGCTTTGCCATCGTGACGTGGGCGCGGCCGATCGAGGCGAGCACGTCCTCGTAGGTCTCGAAGTGGACCGGCGCGCGCTCGGGGTGGGCGCGGAGCAGCTCGGTGATCCGCGCCTCGTGGCGCTTGACCACCTCGTCGAGCGTGGTCGCGAGCGGCAGGCGCTCGATCTTGGCCTCGGGCGGCGGCTCGAGCCGCTCGACGCCGTGGGTGTTGCTGGTGACCAGGAACGTGCCCTGGATCTCGCTGACCAACTCGACGACGCGCAGGTGGCGCGGGTAGAGCTGGACCAGCTGCAGCATCGACAGCACGACGCCGCGCGGATGCAGGTGATACGCGCTCGCGCGGATCATGCTGCCGCGGTCGATGGACAGCCGGAGGAACGTCCGGTTGTGCGGGTAGATCCGGGTCAGGGTGAGGTCCTCGACGTCGGCGACCCAGCGGTAGCCCTTCTTCTCGAGCGAGGCGCGCGCCCGGTCGTAGAACTCGAGGTCGGCCTCGGGGAACGCGGCCGGCGATACCCGGGTCAGCTCGTGCGGCTCGCCGTAGACCGCGTCGAGCCGGGCGCGCAGCGCGGCGCCGCCGAAGCCACGCGGCCGCCGCATGCCGAGCGCGAACGCGACGACCAGCCAGAGGCCCATCATGAGGAAGAAGACTTCCACGCCGCCACATTGTGCCACGTGGCGCCCGCCCGCGGCGGATATCTGGACGTCTGGACGTCTGGACGGGCGTCAGCGCGGCAGATCGGCGACCAGCTTGCCGCGCCGCAGCCGCGCCAGGCCGTCGCGCATCACCGGCAGCTCCTCCGGCGCGAACGTCCGCTGCTCGACCGGCGGCTCGGCGCGCTCGGTCTTGTTCATGATCGAGACCGCGTATGTCGAGTGAGGCAGGCCGAACACGTGGCCCAGCTCGTGCGCCAGCACCCGGTCCATCGCCTGGGTCGACAGGATCACGTACTTGCGCTCGCCGTCGGGCAAATGCCACGCGACGCCGAACCGGGTCTCGCCCGCGACGTCGACGTCGTCGAGCTGGCCGACCACGAAGACGT
>DASWOO010000150.1:0-1842 GCA_036404335.1 Kofleriaceae bacterium | reverse complement strand
GGCACCGGCACGCTGCTCGTCGACCGGACCTGCTGCGCGTTGTACGCCGGCACGCCGAGCGGGGTGCGCACCAGCTCGGGGCTCCCCGGCGGCTTGCGGTGGATCGACACCAGCTGCGCGGTGTGCTCCTCGATCGAGATGCTCGGCGCCTCGAGGCTCTCGATGTAGTCGCCGCTGCGGTCGTGCAGCGGGTTGCCGTCGTCCTCGGTGTCCTGCGCGCCGCGGGCCGGCTTCTGCTGGGTGAACACCCAGTCGAGCCACTGCACCATCTGCGCGTTGCTCGCGACCAGGCCGAGCCGGTGGGTCAGCGTGGTCATCGCGGTGCGCAGCGCGGTCGCGTGCTGCCACCGGCGATCCGGATCGCGGGCGAGCGCGGTCATCACCACGTCGTCGATCTCGGGCGGCACCTGCGGGTTCTTCTTCGACGGCGGATCGATGTGCATGTCGCGCACGCGGGTCAGCGTGTCGATGTCGTCGCGCCCGGCGAACAGCGGCCGGTTGGTCAGGAGCTCGTGCGCGATCACGCCGACTGCCCACAGGTCGGCGCGCGCGTCGATCCGGCCGGCGAGGTACTCCGGCGCCATGTAGCCGAACTTGCCCTTGAGCGTGCCGCCCAGGGTCTGCATCCCGGCGCCCGACGCCTTGGCGATGCCGAAGTCGATCAGCTTGGCCACGCCGGTGTCCGAGACGATGATGTTCGACGGCGAGACGTCGCGGTGGATGATGCCGAGCGGATCGCCGTGCTCGTCGCACAGGTTGTGCGCGTAATCGAGCGCGTCGCAGATCTGGTTGAGGATGTTGAGCGCGACCGGCACCGGCATCGGCCCGGTCGTCGTGCCGCAGTGGCGGAGCACCTCGCGCAGGTTGCGCCCGGTGATCAGCTCCATGACGATGAAGTAGATCTCGCCGACCCGGCCCAGGTCGTAGGTGTGCGCGACGTTCTGGTGCTTGAGGTAGCTGGCCAGCCGCGCCTCGCGGACGAACGACTTGACCATCTCCTCGCTGCCCGCGATGTGCGACAGCATGCGCTTGAGCGCGACGGGCCTGGGCAGCTCGCTGCCGATCTCGATGGCGCGATGGACCTGCGCCATACCGCCGACTCCGAGCTGCTCGTACACGATGTACGGCCCGAACTCCTCCGTGGGCGAGCCGGCGCTCACCATGGAATCGTATCAGCCTTCGTTGCCGACTTGTGCCGAAACCAGGAGCGTAAGTTGCAGCTAATGGCCAAAGCTCGCGCCTTTCCGCGCGCGCAGCTGGTCCGGCCGCCTACATGGCAGGTCTGGAAGCGCCTCGATATCGAGCCCGCGCGATGGGCTCGACCGACCGGTGCACCAGCAGCAGCGTCGCGAGCGGGATTACGAGCTGACCGGCCGCCGGGATCAGTGACAGGACGATCCACAGCTGACGGTAGAGCTGGAAGGCCTGGATCGCCGGCCAGGCGAGCGCCAGCGTCACAGCGATCGACAGCCCGGCGAACACCATCGCGAACAGCCGGCGGTGATCGGCCATCCGGATCAGCGCGGTGGCCGCGAGCAGCTCGAGCAGCACCACGCCGGCCGACAGGATCACGCCGTCGGGGCCGTGGCCGAGGATCGCCGAGCCGAGCTGTGCCGCCAGCACCCGCGCCGGGCTCGGGTCGGTGCGGCACGCGAGCAGCGCGAGCACCGCGGTGACGAGCGCCGCGTGGCCGACCATCAGCCAGCCGAGCGCGGTCAGCCCGGCGTCGGGCGCCCGGCGGTGCTCGACCACGCCGCCCTCGAGGATCCCGGTCAGCCGGCGATCGCCGAGGAACCGGCGCAGGGTCCGCGGCCACGCCAGCAGCATCCAGGTGATCGCGAA
>DASWOO010000149.1:0-3978 GCA_036404335.1 Kofleriaceae bacterium | reverse complement strand
CCCGTCGCCGGTCGGTCGCCGGCCGCCGCCGGTCGCCGGTCTCCCGTCGCCGGTCGTCGGTCGTCGGTCGTCGGCCCCGTTCGCACTCCGGCGACGGCAAGGTCGGCGCTCCGCATCACCACGCACCAACCCCCGTCCGGTCTCACCGACCCCTATGCATCGCATCCGTCCACTGCCGCGCCGCAAACCGCACCGCCGCGGCATATGCCCGCGTCCACCGCCGCGCCCCGCGCGGACCGGCTTGCCTCGGTCAGCGTCGATTCGAATCCGTCTCTTCTCTCCGAAAATGAATTCGGAGAATTCATTCCGAGAAACCTGCGCTCGAGGGCAATGCCTGGGAGCAGCGACGAAAAGGCCTGTGGCGCAACGCGCCCGATCGATCCGGGTGACTCGAGGCGCGTTGTGCACAGGCCGAGTCGCTGGTCACAGGCCCGCCGCGCGTTCTCCCATCCCGACGTTCGAGGACTTCGCGTGGCGACGCCCCTCGCCGCTACGACAACCGTTACCAAGCCCACCCTGCACGTCCTCGCTGTCTCGGTGTAAGCGTCGATGCGAACATGTCTCCGATCATCGACAATGAATTCGGAGAAATCATTGTGGGCTCCTCGAGGACGCAGCGCTGCACAGCATTGGATCTCGCGCTCAAACAGATCTCACCCGGGATCTGCCGTTGCCACATCATGCCGGCGATGTTTTTTTGGATAGGTCATTGCCAGTCATGTGGGCGGCGCTATCTCTCCTTCATGAAGGCGTGTGAGCGGAATCACGTGCGGCGTGCGCGCCAGGGCGAGCTGTTTGCGCCGCGCAAGCGGCGTGGTGGCCGGCGTCCGGGAGCCGGACGTCCGTGCAAGGGCGCGCGAGCCGGTGCGCCGCACAAGCAGCGGCCGGTGCTCGCCGCGCGTTATCCCGTGCATGTCGTGATCCGAGTCGCCGCGGATGTCGGTACGCTGCGGCGGCTCGATCTATATCGTGCGATTCGTAAGGCAACGCAGCGGGTCGCCAAGCGGGATCGCTTCCGCCTCGTTCATCTGAGCATCCAGCGCACGCATATGCACTTGCTCGTCGAGGCCGACGACAAGATCGCGCTCGCGCGCGGTATGCAAGCGTTTCAGATCTCGGCGGCGCGGCGGATCAATCGGATGCTCAGCCGACATCGTCCGGGGCGGCGCGGCGCTGTGTTCCCGGACCGTTACCACGCCGAGATCATCACGTCGCCCACGCAGGCGCGCCATGCGCTGTCCTACGTCCTGAACAACTGGCGCAAGCACCGCGAGGACCGTGACGCCGACCGGCTGGGCTGGCGGATCGACTGGTTCTCCAGTGCGGCAGCGTTTGACGGCTGGGCGGAGATCGCACGGGACCGGTGGATGTTGCGCCGACCGGCGAAGCTGGAGCCATTAGATGTGAAGAAGCCGGAGACGTGGCTATTGAGCGCTGGCTGGAAGAAGTGCAGTCCAACGATCTCGCGCACGGAGCGCCCGTCGGCCGGAGGGCATTGACGTGCCGGCCGGGCTACGGGACGAGCACGATGCGGCCTTGGACCGCGCGCTGGTCGAGCAGGGCGTGGGCGCGGGCGGCGTCGGCGAGCGGCATGACGGTCGTCGGCGGCTGGGGGATCGAGTGCGCGAGCAGGGTGCGCGTGGCGGCGCGCAGGGTGTCGCCGGTGAGGGTCTCGCTCGAGTAGCCGGTCAGGGTGCACGGGCCGAGCAGGCCCCAGGCATCGAAGGTGACGTCGCCGGACGAGGCTGCGCCGTACATGCAGTAGCGACCGCCGGGGCGGAGCGCGGCGACGAGCGTCGCGAACAGCGGGCCGGCGACGCCGTCAAGCACGCCATCGAGGCTGGCGGGGGCGGGTGGCGGCGAGCTGCGGGTGAGCGCGACGACGGTGGCGCCGAGCGCCCGGGCGAGCTCGACGGCGACGCCGCCGACGCCGCCGGTCGCGCCGGTCACGGCGATGGTTTGGCCTGCGACGTCGCCGAGCTGGCGGATCGACTCGAGCGCGGTGACGCCGGCGAGGCCGAGCGCGGCAAAGCCGACCGGGTCGAGCTCGCGCGGCAGGGGCGCGAGCGCGCCGGCGGCGACGGTGACGTGCTCGGCATAGCCGCCGTCGCGCTCGGCGCGGACGCCGCCGAAGCCCTGCATCGCCGTCCACGCCCGGTCGCCGGGGCGCACGCCGGTGACCTCGGCCCCGACCTCGACGACCTCGCCGACGACCTCGAGGCCGGGCACGTAGGGGAACGGCGACGGCTTGCGGATCGCCCAGTCGCCGGCGCGGATCCGCAGGTCGGAGTGATTCACCGCCGCGGCCAGCATCTGGACCCGGACGTCGCCGGGCGCCAGCGGCGCGAACGCGCGGGTCTCGACGGCGAGCACGCCGGGGGCGCCGGTCCGGTGCATGACGATCACCCGCGACATGCGCTAGATCTCCGAGCTGGGCGTGACCGCGGGCGCGGCCGCGCGCGCCGGCCGCGGCGTGCGGGCCAGCCGGGTCAGCACGTGGATCGAGTCGGCCATGCGCTGCACGTCGGCGAGGAGCAGCGCCTTGAGGGTCTCGGGCGCCTTGGCGATCCGGTCCGACTGGGCGGTGTACGGCACCGGCCTGACCGGCGCCTGCGAGCCGCCGCAGCCGACGACGCCCAGCACCACGAGCAACAGGAGCGACCTGGACAATGCACCGGCCCCGATCATCGCCAGGATGGTGCACGGACAGCTCGGGTGGGTGCAAGCCATCGAGACGGGTGTGATTCTGCGCAGTTGTAAGTTTGTTCGCGAACGCTGCGACCAAACCGCCATGGTCGGCTGTCCTGGCCACGAGTCATGCAATCCAACGCTGAACGCCTGCGGCACTTGCTCGCCCCGGTCCACGACCGGGCGCAGTCGTTCGCGCGCGGCCTGTGCCGGTCGCGGGCCGACGGCGACGACCTGTACCAGGAGGCGCTGCTGCGCGCGATCGCCAAGCTCGACGGCCTGCGCGACGACGCCGCGTATCGGCCGTGGCTGTACAGCGTGGTGATCAGCGTGCATCGCAACCGCGCGCGGCGGGAGTTCTGGCGGCGGCTGGTGCCGCTCGGCGACGACGACCACGCGCAGCTCGGCGCGCAGCCCTATCGCGCCACCGACTGGTCACCGGACGCCGCCGAGGCCGCGGCGCGGGCGCGCGCGGCGCTGGCCACGCTGCCCGCGGTCCAGCGCGAGACCATCGTGCTGTTCGAGCTCGAGGGCTGGCAGGTCGACGAGATCGCCGGGCTGCACCGGGTGTCGGCGTCGGCGGTCAAGTCCCGCCTGGCGCGCGGCCGCGACCGCCTGCGCAGCTACTACGAGCGCGCCGCCGAGGCCCGACCCCCGATCGTCGCCCGGGCCGCCACCGGCCCCACCGGATCCGCAGGAGGAGATTCGCCATGACCACCGATCCGCAGCTCGCGTCCGACCTCATCTGTCTCGGCGCCGAGAACCGGCGCGGCTTGCTCGACCTCGACGATGCGCTTCGCCGGACGAACAGGGTCGCGCCGACGGCCGACGTGAGCCTGCTCGCCGCGGCCGGCGTGCTCACCGATCGCCTCGCGCGCCTGGCCGGCGGCGCGGTGGCCGCGCTCGGCGCGATCATGGCGGTGATCGCGCTGCACCGGCCCGCGCCGTTGAACCCGGTCACGCTGAGCCGTCCGACCGGCAGCGCGAGCCTGGGCGAGCTGGTCGATCAATGGCTGTTCCTGTGGGTGCGCGATCGCCTGACCCTGGCGACGACCATGCTGCTGGCGATCCTCGCCGCGCAGCAGCTCGCGCGTCACCTGGCCGGGCGGTGGATCACCGGCCAGCTGACCACCGGCGACCCGGTCGCGCGCGTCCGGCGGCTCGCGCGTGGGGTCGATGCCTGGTCGGCGGGCCTCGGCGCGGGAGGCGTCGCCGCACTCGGCGCGCTGTTCAGCGTCGCCAGCCTCGCCGCGGGCCGCACCTTCTGGACGTTCTTCGAGCTGCACGGCG
>DASWOO010000148.1:0-9634 GCA_036404335.1 Kofleriaceae bacterium | reverse complement strand
CCCCGACACGACCGTCTGGATGCTGCCCACCAGCGACCTCTACCTGCTCGCCGTCCTGAGCTCGCCCCTCTACGGCTGGTACGCCCGCCGCCGCTTCCCGCCCGCCCTCAACGGCGCCGTGCGCCCCAAGCTCGATTACCTGCGCCGCCTCCCCATCGCCACCCCCTCCCCCGAGCTCCGCGCCCACATCATCGCCCTGGTCACCCAGCGCCTCGCCCTCGCCCGCACTCCCTCGGCCGCGATTTCCTCCGCTCCATCCCTCGACGCCGCCATCGACCACGCCGTCCACGACGCCTACGAGCTGTCCTCGACCGAGCTCGCCCAGCTCGACGACTAGGCTGTGCGCGCCTCGCAGGTCACACCGCCCCGCGGGCCTGCGTGCTCCACGCCCCGCTCAGGGCGCGGCAGGCAACTGCACGACGATGCGCCCCTCGCCCGCCGCGCACCACAACCTCGCGCCATCGCGCGCCAGCACGTAGCTGGCGATAGCCAGCATCTCGCTCGCATTGCCCGGCGCCGGGCTCGCCGCCGGCAACGACAGGTCCACCGTCGCCGCCCCATCGCTGACGCCGATCGTCAAGCTGCGCCCCCGACCGGTGCCCGCCGCGACGTCGAACACCAGCGCCAGCGCGTGCGTGGCCGCCGCCGCCGCCACCTCGACGAGCACCGGCGCCGACGCCGGCGGCACGCCGTGCACGGTGATGCCCACGCGGTGCGCCGCCTTGAGCAGCAGATCGCCAAGCCCCGTAGCCGCGCGGGCCTGCGGCTTGGTCAGCGCGCGGTTGATGTTGAGCAACGCGTGCAGCTCCCGCGTCGACTCGGTCGCCGCCTCGATCGCGCGCAGCACGTTGGGGTCGCCGCCCTCGCTGAGCTCGCCCAGCTCGTCGAGCGCCATGACCAGGCCCTGCAGCTTCGACGCGCAGTCGTGGTGGAACGCCGAGGCGCGCGAGCCGACCATCGCCAGCTGCATCATCGCGTCGGCCGAGATCGCCGGATGCCGCGCGCACCGCCCGCCGGTGTCATCGGCGTGGCCGATCGCGTCGAGCGTCAGCGCCGCCCGCGGCGTCGAGCTCGGCGGGGTCACGGCGCCTCGAGCCCCGCGCCCAGGCCGGCCAGGCCGAGCCGAGCCGCCTCGTCCCACGGGTCATCCGGGAGTTGGTACGGCTCGCCCGGCGCGCGCGCGACCTGCGAGATCCCCGGGTACTCGGCCTCGAGCGCGCCGTGCAGCGCCTTCCGACGCTCCCGGCGCTCCCGGTCGCCCGACATCTCGACCAGCTCCTTGTTGCGCGCGACCCCGGCGTGCACCGCGCCGCGCAGCTGCTCGTTGTCGAACGGCTTGTTGAGGAACCGGAAGATCTCGCCCTGGTTGATCCCGTCGATCGCCGTCTCGAGCGAGCGCTTGCCCGTCAGCAAGATCCGCACGGTCTCCGGCCGCACCCGCCGCGCGTGCCCCGCGAGCTGCGCCCCGGTCATCTCCGGCATCTCGTAGTCGGACACCAGCACCGCGATGTCGTCGGCCGCGATCCAGCCCAGCGCCTCGCTCGCCGACAGCGTCGAGCGGACCTCGAACGGCTCGCGCTTGAGGCAGCGCACCACGGTGCCGAGCATGGCCTCGTCGTCGTCGACACACACGACCACCGGATGCTTGCTTGCCATACGTTCCTCGCCCCTAGCTGGAGAGCCAGCGCCGCCAGCCGCGGCGATCGGTGACGCGCTCGATCTCGTCGAGCGCGGTGAGCAGCGCGCGCATCCCCGGGAACCGAGCTTGCGGCGTCTTTTGCAGGCAGGTGGTGACGACGTCGATCAGCTTGGGCGGCAGCGGCCCGTGCGGGCTCTCGGCCAGCGGGATCGGCGCCGTCAGGTGCATCATGCACAGCGTCCGCAGATCGTCGTGATGATACGGCGGCCGTCCGGTCAGCAGCTCGAACAGCACCGCGCCGAGCCCGTACTGATCCGAGCGATCCGTCGGCTGCAGCCCGCGCAGCTGCTCGGGCGAGATGTACGCCGGCGTGCCGAGCACGAACTCCGGGGTCTCGTCGCGCAGCCCATCGCCCGCCAGCTCGGCGAGCCCGAAATCGACGAGCTTGACGTGCAGGTCTCCGGGGCTCGAATCGCCGCCGGCCTCGACGACCAGCACGTTCGACGGCGTGACGTCGGCGTGGACCACGCCGCGATCGTGGGCCGCGGCCAGCGCGTTGGCGAGCTGGCGCGCGATCAGCACGACGTCGCCGGGCGGCAGCGCGCCGGGCGCGACCAGGTCCGCCAGGCTCTGGCCCTCGAGCAGCTCCATCACGAAGTACGGTCGACCGTCGCCCAGATAACCAAAATCGACGACGTCGACAATGTGGGGGTGGCGGACCCGGGCCGCGGTGCGCGCCTCCCGTAGAAATTTCTGCGCAGCGCCCGCATCGCGCTCGATTACCTTTGTACGTAGAACTTTCAAGGCATAGCGGCGCGCCAGCGCGATGTGCTCGACCTCGAACACCGTGCCCATGCCGCCCTCGCCGAGGAACTCGAGCACGCGATACTGGCCGATGACGTCATCGCGTGACGGCCCGACCGGCTCGACGGTCTGCGCCCGCGGCCGGCCCCGCGGCACCAGCATCAGCTCGGCGCACAGCGCGCTGCCGGGCCGCACGGTGATCACGACCTCGGCCTCCCGCGTGCCCGAGCGCACGGGGAGCACCCCGCTGACCGCGTGCGTCGCCGACAGATCGAGGTCGGCCAGGAACGCGAGCCTCGCGATCGTCGCCGAGCCGAGCTGCGCGTCCAGAGACACCGCCGTCAGCAAATTCTTGCCGCGCTCGAACGTCACGACATAGCCGTCGTCGTCGGGCGCGCGCGGCTCGATGTACACGGCGTCGGCGTTGGCGCGCACGGCCGCCGCGAGGGTCAGGTCGGCAATCTTGCGCGGATCGAGCGCAGACACCGCTTCGAGTTGATTCTCACGCACCGCCATCACGTTCTCTTTGCGTATATTAGCAGCTGCATGTCGACTGACGCTTCCCCTCCTGGTGATTCCTCACCATCGGGCGTGCGCGTCCTCGTGGTGGATGATGACGTCGTCATTTGCCGTCAGATGGCAGCCGGGCTCGCGAGCGCCGGCTATCAAGTGGTCACCGCGCACGATGGCGCGCAGGCGCTCGATCAGGCGCAGGAGACCCCGCCCGATCTCGCGATCGTCGATCTGGAGATGCCGGGCACCAACGGCCTGGACGTCATCCGCCGGCTCAAGCAGCTGTTCGGCCCCGCGGTCCACATCGTCGTGATGACCGGCTACGACGACGAGGCCAGCCACGCCGAGGCGTTCGAGGCCGGCACGGATGACTTCGTGGTCAAGCCGACGGGCATGTCCGAGCTCAAGCGCCGGCTCGCCGCGGCGACCCGCAACCAGCGCGCGTTCGTCGAGGTCCGCCTCGCCAAGGAGGCCGCCGATCGCCGGATGGCGTACGGCGCGGAGGCCGGCGCGCTGCTCGCGCACGATCTCAACAACGGCCTCGCGGTCGCGCTGTCGAACGTGCAGTACCTCAGCGACGTGCTGACCCTCGACGAGGATCAGGCCGACGCGGTCAACACCACCGTGCGCTCGCTGCGCCGGATGTCGAGCCTGGTCGCCAACTTCGTCGACATCGCCCGGTTCGAGGACGCGGCGGTCAAGCCGATGGTCTCGCCGACGTTGCTGCATCCGCTGCTCGCCTCCGTGGTCGAGGTCAGCGCCGCGGCGACCACCCGCGGCGCGATCCTCGAGATCCAGTGCGACGGCGACCTGGTCGCCAAGCTCGATCACGCGCTGGTCGAGCGCGTGCTGCACAACCTGGTCGGCAACGCCGTTCGCTATTGCACGCCCAGCGGCAAGATCGTGCTGGCAGCGCGGCACTGGAACGACGACGACAGCGTCGAGATCTCGGTGACAAATTCGGGGCCGCAGATTGCGGATAGCATTCGGCCACAACTGTTCGGCAAGTATGTGCGTGGAGGTGGGGGCAAGCGTGGCATGGGGCTATACTTCTGCCGTCTCGTGGCCGAAGCACATGGTGGAAGGATCGACTATGAAGCCGCGGATTTCGGACCTCGTTTTGTCGTGCGGCTACCGGGCCGGGTGTAGGGCCCCGTGGACGTCGCACCGGGGGCCGTGGTGACCCACGCGATCCTGATCTGCGATGACGACCCCGACATCCGCAGCGCGATGAAGCGAACCCTTCGGGGCTACGAAGTGACCGAAACTTCATCGCCGCGCGAGGCGCTGGATGTCATGAAGACGCGGCCGTTTGACGCCGTCGTCTCTGACTTCTCCCTGGAATCCGACAGCGACGGCCTCGATTTGCTGCAGCACGTCCGGATGCAATATCCAGATACCATCCGCTTCCTGGTGACCGGCAATCGCGATATCGAAGTGGCCGCCCGTGCGGTCAACGAAGGTGCAGTGCACCGCTATTTTTCCAAACCCTGGAATGACGACAAGCTACGCGCAGCGCTCGAGATCGTGCTCCGGCTCCGGCCGCGGCCCGATGATGGAGCGTGACCATGATGACGGCCGAAACTCCTAACCGCGTGCGGCGCGCCCACCTGGGCCGGGTGCTCGTCGTCGATGACGACGCGACGATGCGCCGCGTCTGCGCGCGCGTGCTCGGCAGCGAGGGTTGGGAGGTCACCGTGGTCGAGAGCGGCAAGTCCGCGCTGGCGACGGTGCGCGACCACGCGTCGGCGTTCGACTGCGTGCTGTCCGACGTCCACATGCCGGAGATGGACGGCTTCGCGCTGATCGCGGCGATCCGCCACCACGACGACGAGCTGCCGGTGCTGCTGATGACCGGCGACCCGTCGCTCGACGGTGCGGTCCGCGCGATCGACCACGGCGCGGTGTCCTACCTGACCAAGCCGTTCGATCACGAGACCCTGGCGGCCGGCGTGGCGCGCGCCGCCCGGCGGCACGGCGTGGCGCGGATGCGGCGGCGGGCGACGGCCACGGCCGAGCTGCAGATCGGCAGCGACACCGTCGAGCGGTTCGAGCGCGCGCTGGCGCGGTCGTGGATGGCGTTCCAGCCGATCGTCGATCTGACCAACAAGCGGCCGTTCGCCTACGAGGCGCTGGTCCGCACCGACGAGGAGTCGCTCAAGCGGCCCGACGTGCTGATCGCGACCGCCGAGCGGCTCGGCCGGATCCACGACCTGGGTCGGACCGTGCGCGCGTCGGTGGCCGCCGCCGCGGCCGGGATCCCGGACGACGTGCTGATCTTCGTCAACGTCCACGGCCTCGAGCTGACCGACGAGGATCTGTTCTCCGACGACTGCGCGCTGGCGAGCCTGGCGCCGCGCATCGTCCTCGAGATCACCGAGCGCATCGGCCTGGACGCGGTCGCCGGCCCGTCGCGGGTCGCGATGCTGCGCCAGCGCGGCTACCGCATCGCCGTCGACGACCTCGGCGCCGGCTACGCCGCGCTCGGCGCGCTGGCCACGCTCGAGCCCGAGATCGTCAAGCTCGACATGTCGCTGGTCCGCGACATCGATCGTCACCCGACCAAGCGCCGCGTGGTCGGCGCGATCGCGACCCTGTGCCGCGAGCTCGGCAGCCGCGTCGTCGCCGAGGGCGTCGAGACCCGGGAAGAGCTGACCACCGTGCGCGAGGCCGGCATCGACCTCGTCCAGGGCTACCTGCTGGCCCGGCCGGCGCGCGAGATCATCGTCCCAGCACTGTGACCGGCGCGCCGGTGTGGACGCCGGCGACCGCGAGCAGATCGTCGAGGATCCGCCGGGTCAGGCCCCAGATGACGTGGCCGTCGAACCGCCAGCTCGGGAAGTCGAGCTCGGTGTTCGGGATGCGATACGGCAGCTCGAGCGCGCCCGACACCGCCAGCTCGAGCGGCAGCCAGAACGCGGCGAGCGCTTCGGGGCCGCACACCGGCTCGAGCGCGACCTCGGTGACGAACACGAACGGCGTGACCTCGACGGCCTTGGGCCCGCCGCGGGGCCCGGCCGCGCGCGGGTGGAGCCGCGGCAGGTTGCCGAGCACGCGCGCGCCGGCGAGGTCGATGCCCATCTCCTCGCGGGTCTCGCGGATCGCGGTCTCGCGCAGGTCGGCGTCGCTGGCCTGGTAGCCGCCGCCCGGCAGCGAGATGTGCCCCGACCACGGATCGCCGTCGCGCTCGACCCGCTTCATCAGCAGCACGCGCGGATCGGAGGCGCCGTGCAGCACGATCGCCACGGCCGCCTGGCGCGGCGCCGGCTCGCCGGCCGCGGCCGCGAGCGGCTGGACGTCGCCGAGCGTCATCCGCGCCGCCAGCGCGTCGATCAGCCCGGCCGTGCGCAACATCGCCCCATCATAGCGCCATCGGGCGCCACCGGGCGCCATCGGGCGCCATCGGGCGGGCTCGGGCGCTATCGGCCGCGCAGCGACGTCGCGAGCTGCTGCTTGACCTCGGTCAGCTGCGCCGACGGCGGCGGGTTGCGCGCGACGTACAGCTGCCAGGCGTCGCGCGCCATCGCCTCGTCGTGCAGATCGAGCGCGACCCGGCCGCGCAGGTACAGCGCGTCGGTCAGCCACGGCACCGGCTTGCCGGTCTTCTTCTCGGCCTCGGCCGCGAGCCGGGTCGCCGCCGCCAGCGCGCTCGCCGCCGCGCCGCCCTGGTTGGCGTCGCGATAGATCTGGCCGATCTTCCAGTAGGTCGTCGCATCGGGGGCGGCCTTGGCCGCGGCCTCGAGCCACTGCAGCGCGGTCGCCGACTGCTGCAGCTCCTGGTACGACGCGCCGATCAGGTACATGACCTCGGCGCTGCGCGGGTCGAGCTTGGCCGCGGCGAGCAACGGCGCCACCGCCTTGGCCGCCTCGTGGCGCGCGACGTACAGCCGGCCCTGGCCGGCGAGCGGGCTGAACATCGTCGGCGCGGCGTCGGCCGCCGCCTGGTACGAGCGCAGCGCCAGGTCCTGCAGCTCGCGGTCGCCGCCCTGGGCGAGCGCCTCGGCGGCGCGGCCGAGCGCGTCGAAGTACTGCGGGTCGTGGTCGACCTCGCTCGCGCGCTGGAACGCCTGCTTGGCCTCGGCGGCCTTGCCGGCGGCGAGCAGGCCCTCGCCCTTGAGGTAGAGCCCGGCGGCGTTGTCCGGATCGAGCGCGACGATCGCCGCGCCCTGCTGCCCGGCCTTGGCGAGCGCGCCGGTCCGCGCGTAGAACCGGCCGGCCCGGCTGCGCAGCTCGAGGCTGGGATCCTTGGCGGTCAGGAGCTTGGCGTACAGCGCCGCGGCGTCGGGGTCACGGTCGTTGGCCTCGTACGCCCGGGCGAGCGCGACGCCGATGTCGGCGCGGTCGGGATCGACGGCCATCGCCGCCTTGAGGGTCGCGAGCGCCTCGTCGCCCTTGTTGGCCTTGAGCAGCGCGCGGCCGAGCTGGAACTTGGCCTCGGCGTCGGTCGGCCGCCCGGCCACGGCCTTGCGCAGCCACGGCTCGGCCTTGTCGCCGGCGCCGCTCTGCAAGTACGCCTGGCCGAGCCGCATCGCCAGCTTGGGGTCGTGCTCGGCCTGCTCGGCGAGCTCGCCCAGCAGCTGGTCCGACTTGCCGCGCAGCTCGTCGGCGCGCGCCGCGTTCTTGGCGTTGTCGGCCGCGGTGATCGCCGTGGCCAGCTTGTCGACCGCCGCCATCATCGGCGCCAGGTCGAGGTCGCGCGCCACCTTGGCGCCGGCGATGTACGCGGCGATCGCGTCGTCGTCCTGGCCCTGCGCCTCGAGCAGCCGGCCGGTGATCAGCTGCAGCCGCGCCTGCTCGAGCGGGGTCAGCGGCGTCGGGTGCGCGGCGATCGCCGCCAGCCGCTGGGTCGCGATCGGCAGCTTGCGCTCGGCGACCTCGAGCTCGCTCTGCACCAGCTGCGCCGGCACGTCGTCCTTGGCCATCGCCAGGGCCTGCGCCGCCAGCTCGCTCGCGGCCGGCAGCTTGCCGTCGCGCAGCTCGGTCTCGGCCAGGCCGGTCGTCGCCGCCAGATCGGCGGGCGCCGCGGCCAGCGCCTTCTTGAACCGATCGCGCGCGACGTCGTAGCGCCCGGCGCGCATCGCCAGGTCGCCGGCGCGGGTCCACGCCTGGGCGACCGCCCGCGGGTCGGCGCCGGCGATGTCCTTGCGCGCGAGGATCGCGAGCAGGTCGGCCTCCTGCTGCTCGCTCGCCGACGGCGCCTCGGCCGCGGCCAGCCCGACCTGCGCCGCGATGTGGTCCTTGTCGGCCTCGAGCACGGCGGCGAAGTCGGCGCGCGCGCCCTCGAGGTCGGCGAGCGCGAGCTTGGCGTTCCCGCGGCCGTACAGCGCCGCGAGCCGGGTCGACGGCGTCGCGGCCGCGGTGTCGAACGCCTTGCTCGCCCCGGCGTTGTCGCCCCGGGCGGCGAGCGCCCAGCCGAGATACAGCGCGAGCGCGCCGTCCTTGGGCGCCTGGCTGGCCAGCGGCTGCAGCTGGCCGAGCGCGCCGTCCGGCTGCTTGGCGACCAGCGCCGACAGCGCCCGGGCCCGGGTCAGCTGCGGGCTGGTGATGCCGGCCTCGTTGGCGGCGTCGAGCATCTTGCGCGCCTGCGCGAGCTTGCCAGGCGCCCCGGTGCCGTCGGACAGCGCGCTGGCCAGCAGGGTCTCGGCGCCGATGCCGAGCGCCTCGGCGTTCTTGCCGTCGAGCTCGACGACCTGGCGCGCGGCGTTGGCCGCCCGCTGCCAGTGCTTGGCGTCGTCGGCCGCGTACGACTTGCGCGCGATCTGCAGCTGCTGGGCGATCGCCTCCTGGCGCGCGACCGACGCGGCGTGGCGCTGGTAGGCGAAGAACCCGCCGCCGCCGAGCACCGCCGCCGCGAGCAGGCCGCCGAGCAACCGCTGCTTGCGCTTCGCCTTACGGGTCGCGGTCTGGGCGTCGTCGAACACCGGCTTGACCGGGCGCGGCGCAGGCCGGACCTTGGCCGGCAGCATCGCGGGCTGGCCCTCGAGCTCGAGCTCGAGCGGGGCGCTCTGCACCGCGGGCAGCGGGCTCGACGTCATCCGCGGCTCGCCGAACCGGGCCGCGCCGGGCTCCGCCGCGGGCTGCAGCGGCGGACGCGCCGGGCTCGGCGTCGGCGCGTCCGGCGCTTCCGGCGCCGATAGATCGAGGTCGTCGAAGCCGGGCGCCGGCTCGGGGCTGATCAGATCGAGCTCGTGGCCGTCGTCGAGCTGCAGGTGCTCCGCCGACGGCCGCGGCGGTGGCAGCGGCAGCTCGGCGAACCGGTCGCTCGGCGGCTTCTTGATCTTGGCCTGCGGCAGGTTGTCGTAGTAGCCCTTCGGTGCCGGGACCTCCGGCTTGCTCGCGTTGGGTAACCCCGGCACGTTCTCGTAGTAGCCCTTCGGCGCAGGCACCTCTGGCTTGCTCGTGTTCGGCAGCCCCGGCACGTTCTCGTAGTAGCCCTTCGGCGCAGGCACCTCCGGCTTGCTCGCGTTCGGCAGCCCCGGCACGTTCTCGAAGTAGCCCTTCGGCGCGGGCACGTCGCTGACGCCGCTGGGCTTCGATTTCACCTGCGGCAGATCGTCGAAGAAGCCCTTGGGCGCCGGCACGTCGCTCACGCCGCGCGTGGACGCCGGCTGCGGCAGGTCGTCGAAGAACCCCTTCGGCGCCGGTAGCTCCGCGGCGGGCTGCTGCGTGGTCGGTCCC